>CAYNDW010000024.1:0-21293 GCA_964395375.1 uncultured Cytophagia bacterium | reverse complement strand
CAGCAATTGGTGAAGGAATTAAAACTCAAAGACGACGTTTACTTTTTAGGCGAGGTCGATCACATCGAACAAATCTTGCGCTGCGCGGATTTGTTCATTCTCCCCAGCGAGCAGGAAAGTTTTGGGTTGGTGGCATTGGAGGCGATGAGCAGCGGCGTGCCCGTAATCGGCGCGCGCGTCGGCGGCTTGCCGGAAGTGGTCGAGCACGGCAAGAACGGCTTTCTCTTTCCGGTCGGTGAAACTTCGGAAATGGCGGAGGCCGCGTTGCGGCTGTTGCGCGACGAAGCCATGTTGCGGGAATTTTCCGCCCGCGCCCGCGCCCGCGCTTTGCAATTTGACATCGAGCAGATCATGCCGGAATGGGAGGCGTTTTATAACGAGGTGATGGCGAAGCCTTGAGCGCGGTTTGTTTGAATCTTCTGCTTACACTTTCGTCAATTTCCCCCTTGACATTCTTGGGCGCGATTGCTAATGTCCTGCCCTGAAATTTTAAACAACTCTTGTTCTACATCATTCAGTTTACGAAGGAGGTTTCCCACATGCGTGCATCCGTGTCAACGATGTTGGTGGCAACCGTCGCGTTCTTCGGGTTTACGGCGAACGGCGGCAAGAATAATTCGAAGGAAACACCCGCTAAGCCGGAGGCCAAAACCACGGCCTATATGGTGATGCCCGTGCAAAACGGCGGCGGGGTTTCCGGCGCGATCACTTATTCCGGCAAGGCCGCGGCGCCCAAAAAATTAAGCGTGACCAAAGACACGCAAGTCTGCGGCAAAGCCGAGCATATGGATGAAAGCCTGGTCGTCGGCGCGAACGGCGGCATTAAAGATGCGATTGTCAGTATCAAGGGCGTAAAGGGCGGCAAGGGTTTGGATGCGCTCGGCACGAACTTCGTGCTCGATCAAAAAGGCTGCTTGTATGCGCCGCACACCTCCATCGTGCCGATCAATGTTCCGGTGAAGATTCTCAACCCCGACGGCATTTTGCACAATATTCATACCTATAGCAAAAAGAACGCGCCGTTCAACAAGTCGCAGCCGCAATTCAAAAAAGAAATGACGGCGACTTTCACCGCGCCGGAATTGGTCACGGCCAAATGCGATGTGCATGGCTGGATGAGTTCGAATATTATGGTGGTGGATCATCCGTATCACGCGGTGACGGACGCGAAGGGCGCGTTTATGATTAAAGACGTTCCGCCGGGCACGTATACGGTCGAGATTTGGCAAGAAAAACTCGGCCTGAAAACCGCGCAAGTGACCGTGGCCGCGGGCCAAGCGGCAACGTTGAATTTTGCCTACCCCGCCGCGGCGAATTAATTCGTTCGCAGGTTCGAGCAAAATTCGCTTTGCCTGACAATTCAACCCACGCGCAAGTGCTTGCAAGGCACTCGGGCGTGGGTTTTTATTTTAAGAACACGGCGCACGAGCACTTTATATCGTCGCTGTTTTATGCGCACGCTCATCATGACCGAACCACAACACTTCCTCCGCCTCTCCGCGCAAAAAGCCGCGGACGAAACGCATCGGCGCAAAATTGCAAAGGCGATTGCGACGTACGATGCGGCCGTCACGAGCACCAAGAAGAATCAATTCACTAGTTGGGAAGAAGCGCGCGCGCGCGCCGCGGAAATTAAGAATTACACGCTCGCACAGTTGCCGGAGTTGTTGGAGCAATTTGAAAAGAACTTCATCGCCGCGGGCGGAAAAGTTTTTTGGGCGGAGACCGGCAAAGAGGCCGCGGAGTATATCGTCGCTCTCGCGCAACAACAGCGCGTGCGCAAAGTGGTCAAATCCAAATCCATGACCACGGAAGAGATCCATCTCAACGAAAGTTTAGAGCAGAGCGGCGTTGAAGTTTGGGAGAGCGACCTCGGCGAGTTGATCGTGCAGCTTGCGCATGAAAAGCCCTATCACATCGTCACGCCCGCGATGCACAAAACCAAAGAGGAGATCGGCGCGCTCTTCAACGAACAACTGCGCGCGCCGCTCACCACCAACGCCGAAGAGCTGACCATGATTGCGCGCCGGCATTTGCGCGAGGCCTATATCACGAGCGGCATGGGCATCACCGGCGCAAATTTTTTGATCGCCGAGGCGGGCGCCATCGTCGTCACCGAAAACGAAGGCAACGCGCGCCTCACCATGTCGTGCCCGCCTGTGCACGTTGCCGTGGTTGGCATCGAGAAGATCATTCCTCGTCTCTCTGATTTGAGTTTGTTTCTGCCGCTCTTGGCAACAAGCGGCACCGGGCAAGAAATTACGTGCTACAATTCCATCGTGTTCGGCCCGCGCCGCGACAATGAACGCGATGGCCCGCGCGAAATGCACGTCGTCCTGCTCGATAACGGCCGCTCGCAGCTTTATCAACGCGAGCGCTTTCGCGAAATCTTGCGCTGCATCCGTTGCGGCGCGTGTCTCAATGCGTGCCCGGTGTATCGCACGGTCGGCGGCCATAGTTATCGCACCACGTATCAAGGCCCGATTGGCTCCGTCATTACGCCGCATTACAACGGCTTCGAAAAATTTCAGCATCTCGCTGCGGCTTCGTCATTGTGCGGCGCGTGCAGCTCGGTTTGTCCGGTGCATATCGACATCCATGAGCTCTTGCTCGAAAATCGCGCGCTGGCAATTGAGCAGCACAGCACAACTTTTTTTTGGCGAATGGCGATGCGCATGTTTGCGTGGATGATGTTGCGGCCATCGCGATTGCAGTTGCTCCGGCGTTTCGTGCGTTTGCTGCAGCCGCTCCTTCCGCACCGAACTCGCGGCCCGCGATTGAGCCAAAAATCTTTTCGTGAAATGTGGAGGGCGAATGAATCCAACGCGTGAGCGCATCTTGCAACGGCTGCGGGAAGCCGGCGCTTCGAGCACGAAAGCGGCATTGCCGACGAGCAGCGATGCCGCACTCTTTGCGAACCATCCCGGCCAAGAAAATTTGCTCGAGCGCTTCGGCGCAAAACTCGTTGCGCTCAAAGGAGAGTTTTTTAGGGTGCGCGATGCGCGCGAAGCCGCAAGCCGCGTGCAAGAATTGCTCGTGAGTGCCGCGGCTAACTCGCCGCAGGTCTGCTTACGGCAACGCAGCGAATTGCTCGACGCCCTCCTCGCGCAAGAGCCGTGGCTGCAAACGCACACGACGCTGCTGCCGCATGATTTGCCGAACGCCGACTTCGCGCAATATGAAGCAGGGTTGACCGTCGCGGATTTTTTGATTGCGCGCACGGGGAGTGTTATGCTTGATGCCGCGAGCGCCGGCGGCAGAAGGCTCTCGGTGTTGCCGCCGTTGCATATTGTCCTTGCAACTGCCGCGCAAGTGGTCGCCTCTTTGGATGAGGCTTTCGCGCGCATAAAAAATCTCGCGCCGGCAAGTTACATGACCATCATCTCCGGCCCGAGCCGCACTTCGGACATCGAAAAAATTCTCGTGCTCGGCGCGCACGGGCCTAAGCGCCTCGCGGTGATTGTGATGGAGCACTCATAAATGTTCAGCCACGCCTTGGCCGTGGCTTTATTACAAGCGCTCAACTATGGCTTCGCCATAATTGGGATCGCCCCTTTCCTTTTTAGCAAGGAAAGAACGGGCGGAATCTTTCCTTTTAAAAAGGAAAGGCGGAAGCATGATTTTTACTGCTTTTGCCGACAATGACGATTGCTCGGCAAGCCCATTTACGTTGAATGAAATTTCAAGAAGGTGATGCCATGAGTGAAACAAGTTTGACCGGCAAGCAACGCCGCTATTTGCGCGGCTTGGGCAATCAACTTCAGCCCGTGGTGTGGGTGGGAGTGAAAGGCGTGAATGAAGGCGTGCGCACTGCGCTGGAAAACGCTTTCGCGCACGCGGACGTGATCAAAATAAAATTGCAGGAAGGCTTCTCCGGCGACCGGCATGAAGTCGCGGAGCAGCTTGCGCACGCGAGCAAAGCCGAGCTCGTGCAAGTGCTCGGCAAAACGATTTTGCTCTATCGCCGGCATGCGGAGAAGCCGAAGCTCGAGTTGCCGTAATCAGCTCGTAGTAGACCCTTTAGGGTCATGGTGCTCAGGAAGGTTTGCGCCTGAAGGCGCTACTACGAACGAATCCTCCTCACAATCTCCTCCGCCATTTCGGTTGTGCCACATTGCGAATCTTTATTCAAATCGCGCGTTACAAATTTCCCTTCGTGAATGACGGCTTTGACCGCATTGTCGATCTTGCGTGCGGCTTCGAACTCGCCGAGGTGTTCGAGCATCATGACTCCGGCCATGATCACTGCGACGGGGTTCGCGATATTTTTTCCGGCGATGTCGGGCGCGCTGCCGTGCACCGCCTCGAAGATTGCAGCGTGTTTGCCGATGTTCGCGCCCGCGGTCAAACCCAACCCGCCGACCAAGCCCGCAGCGAGATCGGAAAGAATATCGCCGAACAGATTTGTCGTGACGATCACATCGTACGCCGAAGGATTCATCACCATCTCCATCGCGCAGGCATCGATGATGCGATCTTTAAATTCGATTTCGGGATAGCCTTGCGCGAGCTCTCGGCCAATCTCCAAAAACATGCCCGTGGTGCATTTCAAAATGTTCGCCTTGTGCACGAGCGTGACGCGCTTGCGGCGATGATGCTTGGCAAACTCGAACGCATAACGGATGATTTTTTCCGAGCCGCTGCGCGTGATCACGGCCACGCTCTCTGCGGCGATGTTGACGCCGTCGGCTTTGATGAAATGCTCCACGCCGGAATATAAGCCTTCCGTGTTTTCGCGAATCATCACGAGGTTGACGTTTTTATAAACCGAATTGACGCCGTCGAATGACAGCGCGGGCCGCACGTTCGCATAAAGCTCGAACTCCTGCCGGAGCGCGACATTCACGCTGCGAAAGCCGCCGCCGACCGGCGTGGTGAGCGGGCCTTTGAGCGCGACGCGTGTGTCGCGAATCGAAGCGAGCGTTTCCGGCGGAATGGGATTGCCGCAGGCTTCCACCGCGGCCATGCCCGCGAGCCGGCGATCCCACGCAATCGCCACGCCGGTTGCTGCAATCGCTTTCACCGCGGCATCTATGATTGCAGGGCCGATGCCGTCGCCCGGGATGAGCGTGATGTGCTTCATCGTTTTCCTTTCCTGAAAGTGTGCAAATGTTTTTCGATGCGGCGAAGATACGGTTCGGGCCTCGCGCCGTGCAAGCTTTTTCTAATTGTTTTTATCGTTGGCGCGCCGCGTCTGCGCTTTGGCCGTGATCTGCGCGCCGATTTCGGGATGATGCACGAGCACGTGCTCGAACACTTCTTGATCGAGGCGATACAAGTCGCAAAACGTCACCGCGCGAATGCTCGCGGAGCGCGGCTCGTTGTGCACGAGCGCGATCTCGCCGAAGAAGTCGCCGTCAGTGAGCGTGTCATAAACCTGCGCGCCGTCTTTCGCCACCACTTCCACCGTGCCCCGGCTGATGAAATACATGTCGCGCCCCGGCTCGCCCGCGCGATAAACATAATCGCCCGGCATGAACACCAGCGGCTTCATTTGCAGTGCGATCTCTTTGATGAATTCCTCGCTCGCGCCTTGAAACAGCGGCACGTTGGCAATGATGTCGCGTTTGAGAAAAAGCGCGACCTCGATTTTCAAGCTCGGCGGCAAATCGGAGACGATCGTGGTTTCGTCATAACTCAAGCGCTGCTCCCACAGATAATCGTAATACTCGCGGATGCGCTTTTGAATCGCCGGCGGAATGCTGCGATAGTTCATAAACGCCGCGAGCTTTTCGAGCTTGTCGAGATGCCGCACGCGCGCGGGATTGATGTTCGCGAGCAGGCTCGCGACGTTGCCGATGACGTAGCTATATACGCCCGCACCGATGAGCATCACGACGATGGCGTACGCGGTTTGCGCGTCGTTCTCCGGCGGAAGATCGCCATAGCCCACCGTGGCGAAAGTTTGAACCGTCCAATACAATGCGCGCAAATAATTGCTCGCTTCCTCGCCCGGGGTCGCGCCGCGCAATGCGAGCCAGCCGCACGCGATGCCGTGAATCGCTAGCAGCAGCCAGTAAATAAAAAAAGCGAGCCGCAAGAAGTTCGAGTTTTTCGTCGCGCGCTTGCGTGCGTGCCGCATGAGCCGGCCGATACGCGCGAGCTTGAGCAGGCGCAAAACTTCCCACCACACATTGCCAAACAGGAGGCTCATCGGCAACGCCGCGAGCACGTCGAGCGCGCGCCACGCCGTGGGATAGCCCGCCGCGTTTCCGAGCGGAGGCTTTCGCGCCGCGAGCATGCGCAAGACGACGTCAACTCCAAAGAGCAGCGTCAAGAGCTCGTCCCAATAAAGCAGCACGCCGCGCGGCTCGAAGTGCATCACGAGGCGCAACGGCGTAATGAGCGCCGCGCCCGAAACACTCAAAGCGAGAATCACGTCCCACGCGCGCATGAAAAATATTCGGTCAAAACGCATACACGCTCCTCGTAAAATCGGGGTGGCAAATCGTGCGGTGAGATTGTATCTTGGCAAGAGAGGTGGCGCGATCTCTCTGTCGCGCGACTCCATTCGCCGTTATCCGTGGTGATGAACATTCAACCCAACATAAAAAGATTCTGTTAGAATGCCAAGCGAAGCGAGGAACGATATGGAGCAAGAAAATTTGCCGGTGCGTTTTATCGAAACTCGCGCGCCGATGATCGTGACGCCCATCACCCTCACCGGCGAGCATGTATGTATGCAGCCTTTGGCGCTCACACACTTGGAGCCTTTGTGCGCGATCGGCTTGGACGAAGAATTGTGGCGCTGGACCACGGTCAACATTCAAACGCCGGAGCACATGCGCGCGTATATCGCCACGGCGTTGCGCGAACAAGCCGAGGGCAAGTCGCTCCCGTTTGCGACCACGGAAAAAAGCACGGGCCGCATCGTGGGCTGCACGCGCTTCGGCAACATCGACACGGCAAATCGCCGCGTAGAAATCGGCTGGACGTGGGTGGGCCGCGAGTGGCAACGCACCGCAGTGAATACCGAAGCCAAGCTGCTCATGCTTGAGCACGCGTTCGAAACGTGGAGTTGCTTGCGGGTTGAATTTAAAACCGACTCACTCAACGCGCGTTCGCGTTCCGCGATCTTGCGCCTCGGCGCGAAGGAAGAAGGCACGTTTCGCAATCACATGATTACCGACTCCGGCCGCTTGCGGCATTCGGTTTATTATAGCCTCATCGACTCCGAATGGCCGGAGGTGAAAGCGCGGTTGCAACAAAAGCTTGAAACGGCAAAAGCATAAGCTAACGCCTGCCCACGAAATACACGAAACACGCGGAAAAAACTTTTCGGGTATTTCGCGTGTTTCGTGGGCTAGATAAAATGTTCGTCCGAAAGATATGGCCCGCAATAAACTGCAACGCTACGCGGAGTTGCCGCACCTGCCCAATGTGTTTCATAATCCCAAGCAGATGAAGGGCGCTTGGCGCAGCGACCATCTCAAGAACGACAACCCCATCACGCTAGAGCTGGCCTGCGGTCGCGGCGCATACACGCTCGGCCTCGCGCAAAAATTTCCGGAGCGCAACCTTCTCGGCGTGGACGCGAAGGGCGACCGCATTTGGAAAGGCGCGAAAGCCGCGCTCGCCTTGCAACTCGACAACGTCGCCTTCCTGCGCGGCCACATCGAATGGCTCGCCGATTATTTCGCGACCGGCGAGGTCGATGAAATTTGGATCACCTTTCCCGAACCGCACCCCAAACGCAGCAAAGCAAAATGCCGGCTCACCTCGCCGCGCTTCTTAAACGTCTATGGGCAGATTCTACGCGGCAACGGCCGTATTCATTTCAAAACCGACGATCAAGACCTGCTCGA
The DNA here is from genome assembly GCA_964395375.1 of uncultured Cytophagia bacterium. Lineage (GTDB taxonomy): Bacteria > Zhuqueibacterota > Zhuqueibacteria > Zhuqueibacterales > Zhuqueibacteraceae > JABWAN01. The sequence goes on along the minus strand of CAYNDW010000024.1, from coordinate 13,488 downwards.
ATATACGCTGGAAACTTTGGAAGCCGAGCGCTGCGCGGTGCAGCGCGTTATTACGGACGTGCATCACATGGAAAGCGCGGACGAGTTGCTGCAAATTCAAACGACGTATGAGGCGCGCTTCCTCGCGGAGGGGCGAACGATCAAATATGTTTGCTTCGGGATCAACCCATGATCATCAATTTGTTTGAGCAAGCGGAACTTGATTTGGTTTTGCGCGAAAAAGAAGGTCAAGTATTCGACCGCAAAAGTTTGCGCATCGATCCGCGCGAGTTGGCAAATCATTACGTTGCCTTCGCGAACGCGGACGGCGGCGTGATTGCCGTCGGCTTGGAAGACGATGGCGCAATCTCCGGCATCAATGCGGACGAAGCGAAAGTGAATGTGCTCCTACAAGCGGCATGGACTTATTGCGCGCCGCCGGTGACGCTCGCGCACAAATTCCTCGCGTGCGTGAATAGCGCGAATCAACCCGATAAAATCTTGTTGCTGGAAGTGAAGCAAAGCTCGCGCTTGCATGCCAACAGTAAGGATGAAGTTTATCTTCGCATCGGCGATCAAAGCCGGAAGCTCACGTTTGACGAGCGTATGCAGTTGGCCTATGATCGCGGCGAGGCTTCTTGGGAAAGCGCATTGCTGCCTGATTTCTCTTTCGATGATTTAGACAAAACGCTCTTGGAGCGCTATCGTCGTCTTTGCGGCACAGCGTTGAGCGCAGAGCGATTGCTGTTGGCGCGCAATCTGGCGGAGCAGAAGAATGATCGCGTCGTGCTGAATCGCGCCGGTGTTTTATTGTTTTCCAAGAATCCTTATCGCTGGTTTCCGCGCGCGGATTTGCGCTTCTTGCGTTACGAGGGCACGGTGGCCGAGACCGGGCCGCGCATGAATTTGATCAAAGACATTCGCATTGACCTGCCGTTGCCCAAGCTGCTCGACGAGGCTTTTCGCGTCGTGGGCGGACAATTGCGCGACTACACGAAATTGGGAAACCGCGGAAAGTTTGAAACCACGCCGGAGTACCCGAAATTCGCGTGGCAAGAGGCGCTGGCCAATGCCGTCATCCATCGCGCGTACAACATTTATGGCACCGACATTCAAGTGAAAATGTTTGACGATCGTTTGGAGGTGGAAAGTCCCGGCAAGCTTCCCGGTTTGGTGCGGCTCGACAACATGCGGCACATTCACTTTTCGCGCAATCCGCTCCTCGCGCGTGTGATGACGGAGATGAAGTACATGCGTGATTTTGGCGAAGGCGTCGATCGTATGTATCGCGAAATGGAAGCACGAGGCATGCAAACGCCGACATACGAGGAGTATGCCTTCATGCTGCGCGTGACGCTGCGCAATAATTCGGAGCAGAGGCAATCGCGACAAGTGACAAACTTAAGTCATGACGTGAGAGCGGCGGACCTCAATGAACGGCAACAGCGCGCGTTTCAGTTTCTGCAAAACCACGGACGCATCACGCTGCGCGATTATCTGAGCCTGAACCCGGAAACCCCGGAACGCACGGCGCGATACGATCTTAAAGTTTTAACTGACTTAAAAATCATTACGCCGATCGGCGGCAGAAAAGGGCGATCATACGTCTGGATAGACCCTTGATCTAGTTGCCGATAAGTTGCCGATAAGTTGCCGATAAGTTGCCGATAAAAGCCCCTTCCAAAAACAAAGTTTTTGGTTAAATGATCGGCTGTACATGCGGACAAGGTTGAGTAGATATCCAAATCATGCCCGAATCATAATGCGAACGTATATCAAGGCAGAACCATAACCCCCATCGAAAACGCAACGCGAACGAGTCGCAACTCAAAAGAAAAGCAAAAGCGCGCGCAAAGACGCGAAGCCGCAAAGTTCTTCTTTGCGGAACCTTTGCGGCTCTGCGTCTTTGCGTGAAAATTTTTGCACTGATTTGACTCTAGAAATACTAATGGCGGATAAGTAGCGGTTATTTGGCGGACAAATGGCGAATAAAACAACCGGCTCTTCTTTCTAAAACTGTGAGGCTCTATGACCTGCTGCGCCACCAACGGTACCGGCAAATTTTTCAGCAAGTACGCGCGCCAGTATGAAAAATATTTTCGCAAGAAAGGCTTGCGCCCGGAGCAGAAGCATCTCGCCGAAGGCATTCGCGCGCAAGGTGTGAGCAACGCCGACTTGCTCGAAATCGGCTGCGGTGCCGGCGGCTTGCATTTGAGTTTGCTGCAAGAAGGCGCGAGCAAAGCGATGGGCTTTGATATTTCCGAGCGCATGATCGCAAGCGCGCAAAAGCTCGCCGCGGAAATGGGCATGCAGGAGCGCACGCACTATCAACAGGGCGATTTTGTTTCGCTGCACGAAACCGTGCCGAGCGCAGAGATCGCGATTCTCGATAAAGTGCTCTGCTGCTATGAAAACGTGCGCGAACTGATCGCGGCCTCCACTGCGAAAGCGCGGCGCGTTTATGCCGTAAGCTATCCGCGCGAGAACGCATGGGTGCGGCGCTTCTTTCAAGCCGGAATATTTTTTTGCAAGCTCTTGCGCTCTTCTTTTCGCCCCTACTATCATTCCCCGCAAGAAATCGTGCGGCTCATCTCAGCCGAAGGTTTTGAAATGGCCTATGAGCGGCGCACGTTCATTTGGGCCGTGCAAGTATTTCAACGAAAGCGAGATTGAACATGAAAGCCATTCGCATTTATCAAAACGGCGGCCCCGAGGTTTTAAAATTTGAAGACGCGCCCATGCCCGCGCCCGGGCCGAAAGAAGCGCTCGTGCGCATTGCCGCCATTGGCGTGAATTTCGTCGAGGTCTATCACCGCATCGGCTTGTATAAAGTCGCGCTGCCCTTCACGCCCGGCACCGAAGCCTCGGGTGTGGTCGAAGGTGTTGGCGCGGAAGTCACGGAAGTGCAGGTCGGCGATCACGTCGCGTATGCGCTCGCACTCGGCGCGTATGCGGAGTATAGCCTTGTGCCCGCGTTCAAGCTCGTGAAGTTGCCCGATGCGCTTGCGTTCGAAGACGGCGCCGCGGCCATGGTGCAGGGCATGACGGCGCATTATCTCGCGCATTCAACCTATCCGCTCAAAGCCGGCGAGACGTGCCTCGTGCATGCGGCGGCCGGCGGCGTGGGCTTGCTGCTCGTGCAAATGGCGAAACGTTTGGGCGCGCGCGTGCTCGGCACCGTTTCAACCGAAGAGAAAGCGCGGCTTGCGCGCAACGCCGGCGCGGATGAAATTATTTTTTACACGAAGCAGGATTTTGAAACGGAAGTGAAGCGCCTCACGAGCGGGCGCGGCGTGCAGGTCGTGTATGATTCCGTCGGGCAAACCACATATGAAAAAAGTTTGAACTGTCTCGCGCCGCGCGGTCTGCTTGCGCTGTTTGGGCAATCGAGCGGCGCCGTGCCGCCCATCGATCCGCTCGTGCTCAGCGCGAAAGGTTCGGTTTATCTCACCCGCGCGGCTTTGGCGAATTACACGGCCACGCGCGAAGAACTGCTCTGGCGCGCGAACGAGGTGTTGCGTTGGATTGCGAGCGGCGAGTTGAAACTGCGCATCCATCACGTGTTCGCGTTGGAACAAGCCGCAGACGCGCATCGCTTGCTAGAGAGCCGCAAGACTTCGGGGAAGCTTTTGCTCAAGCCGTGAAGCGCGCGGACACAAGATTCCTGCGGTGGCAAGGAGGCCGAAAATTTGGGATTGCTTTGCTGCACGGGTTTTCGTTATGTTTGATCAAATCAAGTTAAGGAGTGATTGCCATGTCTCAACTTTTGCCGGCGGTCTATTCGGACGGCGTGTTCAAGCCACTGAAGCCGCTGCACCTGCCCCTGGAAACCCAAACGTATTACCTCATCGTATTATCCAGCGAAGAAGTCAAAAAAGAATTGACGCCCGTCACTGCTGCCTCTCCTCTGGGCCCAACGGCGCAGCTCGCCGATCTTGTGGCCGAGTTGAAAACCGACCTTGCCAAAGCCTCTCTCATGGATTTTAATTTCGATGAGGAACATCAACGAATGTTTTTGGATAACGCCGAGAGCTTCGCGCCGCTGATTCCGAGCATGAGCCGCGAAGAGCAAAACTAGGGGGACCTAGCCGTGCAAACATTTCTCTTTCAACGTGGCGACGTTTATCTCGTGCATTTTCCCTTGCCGGATGCCACGGAGCAGATGATCACGAAATTTATGGTCAATTTGCAGGAGGGCAGCATCATCAGCTCCAGCCCGACGATGGTTGGAGTCATCATCACAACTCTCAAAGGCTCGACGCCTCCTAGATTATATCCCACCGACGTGCTGTTGACCGCGCAAGAATCCCACACCCCCTTTGGCGCAAAAGTCATTTGCAACCAAATCCACACGATCACAAAACAGAATATCATCGACTTCAAATATAAGCTCTCGCCGGCGACGATGCGAGAGATTGACAAAAGGCTTTTGCTCGGCGTCGGCATTATCAAAATCGAGGACTTGCAAAAATACTGAGGCCTTGCATGCCTGCATATGGTTTTGGTGTGCAGCAGTTACGTGGTTTAGATTTTATTCATGCGAAATCAGCGTGAGGTGTTTTATGTCCGATGAAAAGCAAAGCAACGACCTCCTCGTCTTCATCACGCGGCGCGAGGGCAATTGCGGCGAGGCTTTGCCGCACGGCTGCTGGATTACTTTAGAAAAAGAAAAAGGCGCGCTCTGCCTTTCGTGCGCCGATTTGGATCATCTGCTCTATTTGCCCGCGGGCGACGCGGCGCTCACTCGGCGCGCAACGAAATTTTCGAAACTGCACGCGAAAGTTTTGGAATGGAGCCGCACGCGCAAACAATATGAGCGGCAAGGCATATTGGTCGAAGCCGAGGCCCTCGAAAAAGCCGAGACCGAATGTTTGGCGGATGAAGACGTTCGGCAAAGAAGACGCGAGCGCGAGGCCGTGCGCCGCGAAGAGCGCGATGAAGAATTTGTTTATGCTTTTGGCGAGCACATTCTGCGGCTCTTTCCGAAATGCCCAACCGCGGTTGCGGATCAAATCGCGGAGCACGCCTGCCTGAAACACAGCGGCCGCGTGGGCCGGAGCGCCGCGGCGAAAGAGTTTGAGGAGAACGCGATCTCTCTCGCCGTGCGCGCGCACGTGCGGCATGCGTTCACGGACTATGACGAGCTTTTGTTGAAAGGTCACGAGCGCGGCGACGCGCGCAGAACTGTGGCCGGCAAAGTCGAAGAGGTGCTTGCGAACTGGCGCGGCGAAGAGGCGAGTTAAAGAAACAAATCCGTGCAAGAAAAGATTTTCCTCCACGGATAAAAGTCGCCAACTGTTAGCAAAGCAAAATCCGGTGGCAGTTTTTATCCGTTGGAATTCTGGTTCGCTTCCGGCTCGTCTCGCTTATGATCGCGCGAAGGAAAAATTATGCTGCTCAAAACGATGCGTCAATTCAAATTCGCCCGCAGCCTCCGAATCCCCTCCTTTGCGACTTTATAATTTGGCCGCAGCGCCAGCGCGCGCTCAAACGACTGCAACGCGAGCGGCCAGAGCCCTTTCATCTCTTGAATCGCGGCGAGATTCACGTGGGGAAATTCCGGATGATCGTAGCGCAACGCTTGCATAGCTTGTTTGAGCCACGGCTCCGCTTCTTCGATCTTGCCTTGTTGCATGAGATACACGCCGAGGTCGTTATAGGGATTGCCGTAATTGGGGTCGCACGTGATCGCGCGCTTGCACTCCACAATCGCCTCCTCGAATTTTCCCATCATGCTATACGTCCAACCGAGAAACGTAAACGCCTCCGCGGTCGGCTCCACTTCAAGCGAGCGTTTGTAATAGGCCACGGCTTGTTCGAGATGACCTGCCATTTGCAGTTCATACGCCATGCGCAACAGGCGCAAAGCTTCGGCTTTTAATTTTTCCATGAAAGATAAGCTCGATTAATGTTGGTGATCGGCTCCGCACGAAGCGCTTGCAAGCCGTCGTCGACGTATTCCATTCGGCGCATGCCGAGCAGCACAACGTCGAGGCCGTTGGTGTTTAATAAAACCCGCAAAGCTTTTTGGGAAAGGGAAGCAGTGGTTGCCAGCTCCGGCACGTGCTGCTCCAAGGGCGAATTCAGCGCGCGGGATTTTTGCGCGGCGTCGCGACTGTGGATGCGGGATAGAAGCTGCAAAACCCGGTTTAACTCCTCGCGATAACGGTTTTCCCACTCGATCCACGCTTCATCGTTTTCAGCAAAGTTACGCAGAAAGTGCAATGCTCGTTCGCAATGTGGAACGATGGTGTATTGCTTCACGTGATCCCAATGCGCCCAATCACGAAATTGCTGCACGCCGTTTTCGAGCTGTTCGGCCCAATTGAAAATCTCTTCGACGTTTTGCAGGTGTGTGTGCAGCTTGAAATGCGGCGCGATTTCGTCGGTGAACTCGTTTTCGAGAGCGGCGAGGAGCGCAAGCTGCATGGGATAAATTTTTTCTGCGCGCGGTAGCGGCAGGTCAATCGTTTCAAAATCCGCGAGGCGCATCATGTCGCGTCCGGTCATCGCGTTGAGCGGGCGATTCGCAAGCGTGGCAAGCCCGTGCTCGCGCGCGAACGCCAGCAGCGTTTGGGTATCGTCGCGTTGATTTAGCTCGAAGGCCGCGCCGCTTTCGAACAGGTTCATGGGAAACTGAATCACCGCGAAATGATGCTGCGGCGTCAAACGCTCGGCGAGGCTCCAAACTTCTTCGAGCGAAGTAAACTCCGCATCCTCGCTCGGCTTGGGAAAGGTGTTGGAAGAGACGCCGTACCAGCCGATTTTGCCTTCGGCAACTTTGCGCTCTAAAAATTCAAACGCGAGCGCGAGGCGGCGATAATATTCCGCGCGGGCTGCGCGCACCGGCGCGCCGTGCTTGTGCGCATGCGACAAGAAGTATTCGGGATTGTGCAAGAGCAGCACGTCGAGCGACGAAAGCTGCAAACGCGCGAGACTGCGTTCGAGTTGATCCGCGAGAAACTCCGGATGAAGGCAATGCCAGCAGCCCTCCATGTATTTCACCATCTCTGGAAACGGCGCGCCGTTGCGTTCGCGCTCCAGTGCGAGCTTGAGATTTTGACCTTGCACGTATCCTGCTTTGGAAACGACGATGATTTCCTCGCGGCTGATTTTTTTCTCAGCTAGCAAGTCATGCACAACCTTGCCGACAAGCTGCTCCGATTCGCCGTCGCCATAATTTGTGGAGGTGTCGATGAGATTGATGCCGCTCGTGAGCGCGTAGCGCAAGGCTTCCTCGTGCGCGAGCGTCACGGCGTCGAGGCGATAACAACCGAAGCCGATGCGGCTCGCGCGCAATCCGGTTTTGCCGAGAACGCATTGCGTGTGTTCGGGCAGATTGTGCTTGTGGAGATGGGATTTCGTGGCGGTGGTCCCGCTTGGAAACATATTGCGATGCTTGCCGATTCGTTGCGTGAATTTCTTTGTCGCTGGTTCGCACTCCAAAGTCATGGAGCGACCTTCTTTGATGTCATTCTGGAAGAACCTTCCCTCGCACTGGGTCACTTCTTAAAACGGGAGGTGTCGCGAGCACTAGGGAAGGTTCTTCCAGAATGACATGTTGATGTGGGAGCGCCGGCTTAATGTTGCAGTGCTAGGTTGGTGCGTTCATCCGGATGTCGTGCATTCCACTCCAAAGTATTTCAGAATAATCTCCGCATCCTCCACGGGATTGACCGCGGCGCTGGTGCGATCTTCTTTGGAGCGATCCACCAAGCGGCCGGCCGCGGCGCGAACTTCGGCGGGAAAGTTTTGATCTTCCGCCATGCGATACAAGCCATTGATGAACGTCGAAGCATAATCGCGGCGGCTTGGGCCAATGCCGATCTTTTCGCGCATGGCCATGCCGACCGCACGGCGAGCGCACGTGCGCGCGCGACCGATGTTGCCCTCGGCTTGCACCGCGCGCGCTTCAGCCATTTCATCGAGGAGCGTGCGATTGCGTTCGTCGTTGCGGGCTTCGTTCATTTGCGGGCTTTCAGTTTGGAAAAGCGAAACAGAGTTTCGCACGCAATGGCGTTCCCAAACGGAGTTTGGGAACGAGAAAACTCCAGCGATCCACCAATCCAACACTCCATCAATCCACTACTCCAAGCAGACTCTTTGCGTTGCCGCCGAGCACGAGCGCAATCTCCCTTTCCGAAAACTCCGCGGCCTTCATCGCCGCAAGCTGTGTTTCGAAAATATCCTTGCGCCAGCCGCGCGGGAACACGCCGGAGTCCGTGCCGAACAGCATGCGCTCCGGCCCAAACACGGCTTTGGTGCGATGAAAAACCTCCGCGAGCGTGAGCGGAATTTCCTGCGTGCCGATCCAACTATTGGAACTCGAAGTGTCGACGAAAACGTTTTCGCATTGCATGCCGAGCATGAGCGTCTCGCGCCAAAAGCCGCAGCCGAAATGTGGAATGATAAAGCGCAATTGCGGGAAGCGATTCGCCACGGCTTGCAAGTCGAGCGGGTTCGCAAATGTGCTGTCATACCTGCGCGGCAGACCGAGCGCGTCGCGCAGCTTTACTTGCAAAATGCCGAAATGCACGAACACATGCAGCTTGCTCGCCGCGGCCGTTTCAAAAAACGGCAGCAACGCTTCATCATTCACATGATAATGATGCAACGCCGGAAAGAGCATTACGCCGCGATAGCCATACTTGGCGCTGATTTGCTGCACGCGCGTCGCGCTCTCTTGCGCCAAAGGATTCATCAGAAAAAATCCCGCGAGCCGGCCGCGCGCTAGTTGCAATGCCTCGCCCACGGCCTCGACTTCTTCGGGCACACTCGCAAAGATAATCGCGCGCGCGACGTTGTGGCGATCCAGCTCGGCGAGCCATTTGTCGAGATGCGCATGCACTGCACGCTCCGGCAAAGTCAGCTTGGTGCGCGAGGCCAGTTCGGCGAGCACGTTGTCGAGGTCGGCGTTCGCGGATTTCAATCGCGCCAGCGCGGCAAAAAAGTCGTAGGAAAAAAAATGCAGGTGGGAATCGTAGAGCGTCATGGTTGCTTTCAAAGTTGGTGGAAGCGGAGCCGCGTCTCATCGCACAACGCGGTCAAGATAAAGAAACCCGCCGTTAAAAGTCAAGGCGGCGGCTTGACTTTGCCTGCGTGGTTCTTTACCTTTTTCCATTCCCCTATTCACCTCGTCAATCAAAGAGTCGAAACAATGCGCATTAAAAAATACGCTTGGTTGGTATTGTTTGGCCTGCACGTTTTGCGAACGCAGGTCAACGCGCAAACCACGGCTACGCTTGCGGGCGTCGTTTATGAAGCCCCGACCAACGCGCCGTTGGCGAGCGTAAACGTTTTTCTCGCGAACACGATGTTGGGCGCGCAAACGAATGCCGAAGGCGTTTTTGAAATTCGCAACGTGCCGTGGGGCACGCATGAGTTGATCGTGTCCATGCTCGGTTATGAAGTGCAACGGCATTCCGTGCGCGTGGCGCAAGACCGCGTGTCGAATTTGAAATTTCAACTTATCGGCAAACCTCTCGCCGGGCCGGAAGTCGAAGTCGTGGCCGAAGAGCCGGACGCTTGGCGCAAAAATTTGCGAAAGTTTGAAACCATGTTTTGGGGGAAATCAAAATTCGCGAGCGCGTGCAAACTGCTCAATGCCGAGATTTTAGATTTCTCCGAAGACGAGGGCGGCTGGTTTTCCGCGCAAGCGAGCTCGCCCGTGCGTTTTGAGAATCGCGCCCTCGGCTATCGTCTCGAAATTATTCTGAGCCGTTTTGACTATCACGAGGGGCGCAACGAGATTCGGTATAGCGTCATTCCACGCTTCGAAGAGTTGACGGCGCAAGACGCGAACGAAGCGCGGCGCTGGGAAAGAAATCGGCTTAAAGCTTATCACGGCTCGTTGCGGCATTTTTTAAACGCGCTCGCCCGCGAGCGCACGCACACGGAAGGCTTTCAGGTTTTCACGTTGCCGCAACTGCCCTGGCAGGAACGCGCGGCCAAACATTTGTTGATAAAGCCCGAACGATTGCTCGCGCCCGGCGATCTGCCTTCAGAGCGCCGCTTGAGCTTCGAGCAATATTTGGAAATCACGTTCAACGGCGAGCGCGAAAGAACTTCATGGATGACCACCACGGCCAAATCCGTTTTGCTGAACGAGGCGGGCTATGTTTACAACGGCCTCGAAATTTTTGTTTACGGCTATTGGTTTCACCAACGGCTGGCCGAGGCGTTGCCGCGCGAGTATGTGCCGGTGGAATAATAAGCTTGGCGCACTTTGCGGTTCGCATGCTTTCATCTGGCTTTGCAACGAATAGTTCGGACTAGGCGTCTAAGTTTTGAATTAAGAACCTACGCTCTGCGTTTTTTTATTTTTAATAAAGAAGGGAGTCACCTCTATGCCTCGCAAGCTTGCCTCTCTTGTATTTCTTCTCGGCATTATGAATGCAGAATTTTTAAACGCCTCCGATTGGCCGAGTTGGCGCGGGCCGAAGCAAAACGGCGTCTCTGCCGAGACAAATTTGGTTTCAAGTTGGTCCGTGAATGGCGAGAACTTGATTTGGAAAGCGGACTTCATCGGCCGCTCCACGCCGGTGGTGATGAACGGCCGCGTATATGTTATCGGCCGCGCGGGTCAAGGGCTGTCGCGGCAAGAAGTCGTCGCGTGTTTCGATGCGAACAACGGCAAGCAACTGTGGGAGCATCGCTTCAATGTCTTTCTCACCACCGTGCCGTTCAATCGCGTGGGCTGGAGTTGTTTGGCCGGCGATCCCGAGACCGGCAACGTGTATGCGTATGGCGTGGGCGGCATGTTCTATTGTTATAATCGCGACGGAAAAATTTTGTGGTCGCGCTCGCTCACCGAAGAGTTCGGCCGTTTCTCCGGCTATGGCGGCCGCACGCAAACGCCCATCATCGACGAAGACCGCGTCATCATCAGCTTCCTCAACATGGGTTGGGGCAATCACGCGGCCATGGGCCATCGCTTCTTCGCGTTCAACAAACGCACCGGCGAAATGATTTGGGAGTCCGAACCGGGCGGCCGTCCGATTGACACGAACTATTCCACGCCCGTAGTGGCCGTGATTAACGGCCAACGCTTGTTGATTGCCGGCGGCGGCGACGGAGCCGTGCTCGCCATGAAAGCGCGCACCGGCGAAAAAGTCTGGGAGTTCAAGCTCACCAAAACGGCGATCAATCCTTCCGTCGTGGTTGAAGGCAATCGCGTGTATGCCATGCACAGCGAAGAGAATCTTGACAACACGGTGATGGGTCGCGTCGTTTGCATCGACGGCACGGGCACGGGCGACGTGACCAAGACGCACGAAGTGTGGCGTTATGACAATTGCGAAGTCGGCTATGCCTCGCCCATGTTGCACGACGGGCGTTTGTATGTGATCGACAATTCCGGCAACTTATTTTGTTTTGATGCAAACAACGGCAAGCGCTATTGGCAATACAATCTCGGCACCGTGGGCAAAGGCTCGCCGGTGTGGGCCGATGGAAAAATTTTCGCGACGGAAGTGAATGGCTGGTTTCATATTCTCCAACCGAGCGCGGATTCCTGCGTTTCGCTTGACGCCGAAAAGATCACCGTGAAAGACGGACGCTATGCCGAGATGTATGGCTCGCCGGCGATGGCTTATCAGCGCGTTTATTTCACTTCTGAGAGCGGCATTTTTTGTTTGGGAAATAAAAGTGTCCCGTTTAAAATGACGCCGCCCACGGTTGTCGCGTTGAATGAAGCACCCACGGAGAAGAACACGAAACCCGCGCATCTGCAAGTCGTGCCCGCGGAAGTGTTGCTTGCGCCCAAACAAAAAACGAAATTCCGCGCGCTGGCTTATGACGACAAAGGCCGCTTCCTGCGCGAAGTGGAGGCCGCATGGTCCACCGATCTTGCCGTGGAATTCAACAAAGCCGAGCTTGTGCCCGCGAGCAGCAAAGGCTCGCAAGCCGGAACCGTGACCGCGACGTTTGAAACTCTCAAAGGCGTGGCGCGCGTGCGTGTGCTTGCGCAAGCGCCGTGGAGCGAAGATTTTGAATTGACCGAAGAAGGCAAAGTGCCGGCTTATTTCGTGGGCCATGCGAATAAATTTTCCGTGCAAACCAAGAATGGCAACAAGGTGCTCGTCAAACCGCCGGCGACCGTCGGGCTGAATCGCTCCGACCTCTATCTCGGCGGGGGCAATGCCCAAGGCTACACCATGCAAGCGGATCTGCTCGGCACGAAGAAGCGGCAGTTGCCGGATATGGGCTTGACCGCGTATCGTTACACGCTTGATCTGATGGGCGTCTCGCAACGTTTGCAATTGCGCACGTGGGGCGCGGAGTTGTTGGAAGCAAAGAACGTCGAGTTCAAATGGGAGCAAGACGTGTGGTACACAATGAAGCTGCAAGTTGATTTCAAAGGCAGCAAAGCCATCGTGCATGGCAAAGTGTGGCCGCGAGCAGAGAAGGAGCCGGAAGCCTGGACGATCACACTCGAAGACGATCTCCCCAACTTTGAAGGCAGCCCGGGCTTATATGGCTATTCGCCTTCGGATATTTATTTTGATAATATCCAAATCATGAAGGGCAATTGAGCAAAAGCCGAGACAGAAAGTTCGCGATGACGGGATGGAGCAGGCGACAACATCTTTCTGTCTTTTGAGCGTTTTTGTAGGAGGACATTTCATGGCAAAGCAAGCACCTTCCCGGCCCTACTCCGTGGGAAAAAAGCGCAAGTCGCCTTCAAGAGTCGCCGAGCCTGTGGCGGCATATTCGACGGCAAAATCATCTTCACTCGCAAGGCCGCGACGAATCACAGAGAGACGAATCGTGGGCCTTGTTGTCTCCGAGGAAGTATGGCGCTTCGCGGTCGCCCATAATTTGATTCCGCATTTGGAGATTGCAGTGCGGTTAGTGAGGGAGTGTTTTCCAAACGTGAGCGAGCTTCGTTTGCTCCATCAAATCGACTGGGAAGAGGAAGACAGCAGTTGGATTGTCATCGAAATAAATATTCTAGGCTCGCCCGAAGTGATATTGGAGCAGTATAATCGCTTTACGCAGCAAATGGTCAAACTGGTGCCTCCGGCAAAAGGCGAAAAGATTGTCTTGAGCTTCTAATCGGGATGATGAAATGGAGCCAATACAGTTTTTAGAAGTTGCCAAAAAGTTTTTGAATGTGCCTTCCGAAGCGGCATATCGGTCGGCGGTGAGTCGAGCTTATTATGCGACGTTTCATGCAGCTACGGCGTTCCTCGCTAAACTAGGGTTTCGAGCCTCGGGCGGGCCTCAAGCGCACGGAGAGGTGCGGGCGCGTCTTAATAATTGCGGCAACGACGACGGCGCGCAGATAGCTCGTTGGCTTCGGGAATTGCATGGCCACCGCATAGAGGCGGATTATGAGCTAACCTCTGCTCTGTTTAAGGCACAATTTAAACCTGCAAGCTGGGTTCTGTTAGCGGAACAAGCGATTCGAACCTTGAACACCCTCGCTGCTTCGCCCAATCTCTGCGATCAAATTCGCAAAGGCATTCGCGCTTACGAAGAGAAGTTAAAATCTTAAACAGGAGTTTT
>CAYNDW010000023.1:0-21299 GCA_964395375.1 uncultured Cytophagia bacterium | reverse complement strand
GATACTTTGATCCTCAGGTCTAGCAAACATCAGTAAAACATCCTCACGAGCGCCTTCGAGTGCACGGTGAATAGCTTCGTATTTTCCAAGCTTAAAGATTCTTTCGAGTTGCTCTTTAGCTTTGGATAGGAACGGCTGCGTTATTGCCTCTGCACTTTTTGAGGCAAGCAGATCAACCAAATACGAACCGATAGAAGTAATGATGGAAGATGATAGCATACACAATCCCGCTAGAAATTCAGTGAGCTTTTAACGACTCACTGTTGTGGGTTCAATTTTTGAAATAGGCATCAAAGCAACCATTGATCGTTGACTTCAAAAAGCCGGATTTTTGCCGCAAACATAAACCAGAATGACCGGCTCGTTGAAAAGCGAAACATCCTTGCTCTTTAACTTCGCGCCACACTCCCCACCGCGGCCTCTTCATCCCCGAAAATCTGAAACACCTTGTCGAGCCGGCTCAACTCGAAAACTTCGCGCACCGCGGAGGTGAGGCCGAAGAGCTTCAGTTCGCCTTTGTATTTGCCCATTTGCTGCAAGCCTTCCACGAGCGTGGCAATGCCGGAGCTGTCCATGTATTCGACTTCGTGCAAATCGACCATGATGAGCGGCGTTTTCTTTTCCGTGAGTCCGATAATCGCTTTGCGCACCTGCGGCGAGGAATACAAATCCACGTCGCCGCTGATGGCTACGATCGTCGCTGATTCGCGATTACGCGTTACGATCTTGAGCATTTACTCTCCTATACTTTGCTAACGTCAACTGATTTCCTTCTATGATGCCGGGGTCGTAGGAAACAAGGTCCATCGTGCTTTGAATGAGATGCACGCCCAAACCGCCGGGCCGCACGTCCTCCAAATCACGCGATTTAATCTGCGCATGATCCGCCTTCTTGCCATAGTCGCGCAGGATCACTTCGAGGCCGTCTTCGAGCAGGCGCGCGGTGATCTCGATGGGCTGATCGGTCTTCCCTTCATACGCATATTTGATGATGTTTGCGCACGCTTCATCGATGGCGAGCGTGGTTTGATTGCGCTGCTCCGGCGTGAAGCCGATCAGCTCGCACAAGTGCGCGACGCTCGCGCGAATAATCTTGAGCAGCTTGGGATCGCTCGACAAACGAAACTCGACGGTCTCGAGTAGCCGTCCGGGTGCGGCGTTGTTTGCGTTCGTGTTCATGGCTTTGCTCTTGCTGGTTTAGTCCTTGCCCCAGCGCAGGGCAATAATGGTGAGGTCGTCATGTGGATGTGTGCCGTCGGTGAAGCTTTGCACGTCTTGAATCACGAAGTCCACCAGCTCTTGCGGCGAACTCCATTGCCGCCGGAGTTTTTTGCTCAAGTGCTCCATTGCGTATTGCTTGCCGTCGCGATTTTTGGCTTCGACGATGCCGTCGGTGAAGGAGACGAGATAATCGCCGGATTGCAATTGAATGGTTCGCGGAATGAAGCGCGTGTCGCGCGTGATGCCCAACGGCGCGCCGCCGCCGCCGCTCATGAACTCAGTGCGTGCGCCGTGCTCGTGCAGCCACAGCAAGGGCAAATGGCCGCCGCTCGCATAGCTCACTTTGCCGCTCGCGATGTCGAGCAGCGCATATTGCAAAGTGACGAACATGCCGCGCCGGCCGCGCTCCACGAGAATTTCGTTCATCGTTTTGAGCACGGCCTCGGGCGAGCCGTTGTTCTTGGAGTGAATGCGGAAATCGCTCACGAGCCGCGCCATGTACAACGCCGCGGGCACGCCTTTGCCGGAAACGTCGCCGATCACCATGCCGATCGCGTCTTGCTCGTAGCTCACGAAATCAAAAAAATCTCCGCCGATTTGCGTGGCCGGGATCGAGCGCGCCGCGATTTGGAAGCGGCCCTCGCCGTCAGTCGGGAAACGTTGCGGCAAAAAACTTTCTTGAATCGTGCGCGCGGCTTCGAGTTGTTGATCGAGCTTCTGCTTCTCCAACATCGCGCGGTGCATGCGCGCGTTTTCAATGGCCAGCGCGACTTGGCGGCTGAAAGTCGAAAACAAATCCAAATCATCTTCCGTGAAAGGGCGGCCATGCAGCGGATTGATCACTTCCGCCACGCCGATGATGCGATTTTTCACTTTGAGCGGCGCGGCGAGTATCGAGCGCGTTTTGAAGCCGGTCACGTCATCGCTCTTTTTGAAGAAGCGCGCGTCTTTGCTCACATCCGGCACGATAATCGGCTGGCCGTTTTGCGCGACCCAGCCGGCAATGCCTTCGCCCAAGCGCAGTTGCACTTTGTCTTTCACTTCCTCGCCCACCTCGCCGAGCGCGACTTCCCATTCCAACATGCCGGTCTTTTCATTGATGAGCATGACGGAGCTCGCCTCCGCCGCCATCACGGATTGCGCTTTCTCCATCACCAAATTGATGACGCTGTCGAGATCGAGCGTGCTGTTCACGATGATGCTGACCTCGATCAAGCTCGAGAGATTTTCGACTTTATTTTTCAGCGCCGCGACTTCGGTGGAGAAAGTGCTTGCCGCCGCTTCGATTGACGCTGTGAGAGTATCGGGCATGTTTATCGTTGAGGTTGAGATGATGATCTCATTCCTGCGAGTTTGGTTCCTTAAAACTTGATCGAACTCATATCCAGCAAATACACCGTATCATCGGTCACGCGATAAGCCACGTCGAAAGAAGGAAATTTGCCGATAGCATCGGACTTGCCGACAAAATAGAATCCATATTTCCAATTCGGCTCTTTCGGCACGGGCGTTCCCCACTGAAAAGGATTTCGCTCCAACGTGACATAGAGGCCTTTCTTGAACTCCATGATTCTCGGCATGAGCTTTTCTAACTCTGAAATCTTCCGAGCGAATCGCGGCATCTCAACAATTTTGAACCGCACTTGTCTCCCCGCTCAAAGGTTTTTCATGCTCATTGACTAGAACGTCGACCATGTTCGCATTAGGGCTATCATCTTTTTCACCGTGCAAATCATCTTCGTACTCATTGATCACGGACTTTGCCCACGCCATCGTCTCATGCGTTATCGGGTTGCTTCTGCGGAAAAATACCGTTTCATAGGGAATCTCTTCGTCGTTCTCCAAATAAGCCCAAGAAAGATCTTCGTGAGCGATTTGCTCGCTCACTTCTGCGGCGTTATAATCAATCAAAGCTACGATGATGCCGTTGATAAACTCTCTCTGTTCCGGCGTCAAAAGTTCATAATGAATCGGAGAAGCTAGCACGGGCCGTTTTTGTGTTCTCCCAAAGTATTGCCGTTCGACCATGATCAGCTTTCCTTCGTTGATCAATTCTTCGCGAACTTCGACAAGGTGCTTGGGTATCTGCCCATGCTTTTGGCGCAGATAAGTCTCTCCGCTGATCGGCTCGCCGGTCTCAGCATAAAAAAGAAAATCGGAGTAGTGCAAAATCTTGTTGAGGTGGGTTGAGCCGAAGGCAGGTTTATCCTGGCAGCGCTCGGCAATGTACAGAATCGTTTCTTTGAAACGCTCGCGGTCGAATGTTTTTTTCATGGCGCAACCTCCCGAATTTAGAGTGAATGGCGTTGATTTCTACGCTGTAGATAAACACTTTCGCGCTGAAATCCAAAATACTTTTTTGGCATGTGACTTTTCGTTCGCAGTGCGAGGCGCTTGTAGCGCAGGCATCTTGCCTGCTTGCAGACTGGAAGTCTGCGCTACGGCAAAGCCACGCTCCCGCCGACGTACCAATTGCGCAATGGCGCGGGCTCAAAGAAGCGATTGCTCTGCGCGTTCGGAACGATGGAGCCGTTGTAACGTTCGTCGAAAAGATTGTTCACGCCGAGGAAGAAATCAACGCCAAACTTTTTGAACGTGCGCGAAAGGCCGAGGCGAAGATCGAGCGTGCGATAACCTGCGTTGATGAAGTTTGACCGCGCGGCATTCGTGTTCAGCGGAGGCCCGTTGAAGTCATTCGTGAAATACTCGGCATTCCATTGCGCTTCAAGCTCGCCATAAACGCCGCTCGCGTGTTCATACAGCAGGCGCGCGAACAAATGTTGCGGCGGCACGCCGGGCATTTTATTGCCCGCTAGTTGCGTGTTCACATTCACCTCCCTTGTTTGAATATTCCCCCCTTGAGGGGGGCAGGGGGGTGTTGTTATCTCATCGATTTCGCAAAACACCCCCCTGGCCCCCCTCAAGGGGGGAATGTTTGGGTTGCTGGAATTTGCAGACGCGGTCTCAATCACAAAATCCGTGAACTCGAAATTGATAAAAGTATAAGCCAGCGCCGCGCGCACTCGCGGCACGGGTTGCCATTGGCAACTCACTTCAAGTCCGCGATTGCGCGCAGCGCCGGCATTGCGAAAGAAGATTTCATCGCTGCTTGCGTTTTGAATTTGATATGGAATCAACATCTGATTGATGTTCATCGCATAGAACGCCACATCCCACTCGAATTGCTTTTGCTGCCAGAGGCCTTTCATTCCAAACTCAAAACTGCGCAGTGTTTCGGGTTGCAAATCAAGATTGAAGCCGCCTTCGCGCGTGGGCTGATTGCTCAACTCTGTGGTCGTGGGCGTTTGAAAGGCGGTCGCGTAATTCGCGTACAATGAAAGCTCGTTGCGCGGGCGATACGTGAGTCCGAGCATGGGACTGAATTGTTCCATCACACGGCCGCCGGAGGCATCAATGCCATCATTGTGCAAACGATCCGTCGCTTCGAACTTATAGCGATCATAGCGCGCGCCCAGCGTTGCAATCCAATTCGAGCGCAGCGACAACTCCAACTCCGCGAATGGCCCGAGGCCAAAGACTTTTTCTTTTTGATCGAGCAATTTGGAGCCGTATTGCAGTAGCGCAAACATCTTGTTTGCCTCGATGATTCCAACTTCGCTTTGCGGAAGGCCATCATTCACAAACTCTCTGCGATCATCATTCTGCATTTCATAATCCGCGCCGAGCAGCCAGTGCACGCCGACATTGCCCAACGCGAAACGTTTGCCGAACGCGCTGCGCACGCCGCCGGAGGTGCGATCCAACTCAACAATTCTCCCCGGTATCGGATTGAGCAACTCGCGCGACAAGCCATAGAGCGTGACTTCAAACGCGTCGTCATACTTGAGCGTCGCGCCAGCTTGGCCTTGCCACAACTTTTTTCCCGCAGCTTGTTGTTTGATAAAGAAACGCGTGGCCGTGGTCGAAGTGGCAAGCTCGGCTTGGGAGCGCGAACTTGGATTCAACAAATAAGGCGAGTCATAGTAATTGAAAACCGTGGTGAGCTTGAGCCGCGGCGAAATTTCATGGTGGCCAATCGCATTGATCGAAGCAAAGCTCGCCGCGGAGTGCTCGCGAAAGCCGTCGAGGTTGAGCTTGCTCACATTGACGAAATAGCTGTGTCTGCCCAGCGTGCCGGAGAATTTGGTTTGCCATTTCCGCAGGCCAGCGGAACCGGTAAGAAATTGCGGCTGCACTTTGAGGGGAGAGTTTGCCGCGGGTTGCGTTTGCAGGTTGATCAACCCGCCCGCGGCATTGCCATACAACGCGGAACTTGGCCCGCGCAAAATTTCAATGCGGCCAATCGCAGAAAGATCGAGATTGTTGAGCTGCGACTGCCCATCGGGCATGGTGAGCGGAATGCCGTTGAGCAGGATTTTTATTCCGCGCACGCCAAACGCGGAGCGGCTGCCGAGGCCGCGCATGCTGATGCGGTCCCCTTGCGCAAGATTGTAGCGATTGTTGACGACCACGCCCGGCGCCGCGCGCAATGCTTCTTCCAACGAAAGTCCGGCCCGCCCGCGCTGAATTTCATTTTGCGTGAGCACGCTGATCGCATACGGCACTCGGCCTTTCGGTCGCGCCTCGCGCGTGGCGGTGACGAGCACGGATTGCAGCTCGTATTGCCGCGTGCGCGCGGAGTCGGGCTGCACTTCTTGTGCAAAGGCGCCGAAGGCCCCAAGGAGAAAAAAGACGAGCACAGATTTTATCCACGTCATTGTAGGCGCAGTCTTTTATTTGTTTTTCACGTCGGTCAAAAGTCGAAGCTCTCGCACCAAAGCAAGATAATGCCGGTAAACCATAAATCTTATATTAATTCTTCAGAGGCGGGAATTCTAACCACAATCCTCTCCCACAAATAAAAAAGCCGCTTCCTGTGCAGGAAGCGGCTTTCGAGCGTGCAGCCAGTAAGCTTAATTGAAGGTGTAGCGCAGGCTGAATTGAACTCTGAAAACGTCGAACTCAGTAGCCGTCGCCTCGAAGGTTTTGGAGATCAACGAGGAACCGATTGCTCTTAAACGATAACGCGCTTGGCCCGCGGCATCAGCCGGACGCGCGATCAAAGGTTGCGTGGTTACGAAACGCTCGCCGTTGCCCCAATTCTTATTGAGCAGGTTGCCGAAGTTTTGGAAATCGACGCGGAATTGCAAGCCGTTGCGTTTTCCGGCAACGTTGGAGAACAAGTCCTGCGTGATACTAAAGTCGGCGCGATAAACCATCGGCAAAGAAATACCGCCGCGTTCCGCATATTTACCGCGATTTTTGCTCAAATAGGGATCTTGTTGAATGAAAGCTTCCCACGCCGTGGCTTGTTGTTCGGGCGTGAAAGTCGTGGTCACTCCGGAAACCGTGACGGAGTATTGCTCAAAATTCATCTCCGAAGCGTCGCGCGGAATGTAGATCAAATCGTTGCTCGTGCCGCCGTCGCCGTTCAAATCGCCGCTAAACGCATAGCTCGCGGTGCGGGAGCTGAAGACAAACGGATCGGCGGGAATGTTGCGCGCGCCGTCCCAGAACAACGAGACCGTCGTTGCGCCAAAGTTGAAATATTCTTTGCGATACGACAACGCCGCGAAAACTCTGGGGCCAGAGGAATAACTCGAAAACGCCAAGCCGGGGTTATTGGCGTCGCCGGCGTGCTGATTGTTGTTCCACGAGCCAAACGCGATAGAGCCCGGATCGACCGTATTTTTCGTGACGCCATAGCTGTAAGCGGCTTTGGCAAACAGGCCGTTGTCAAAAGGCTTTTCCAGCGAACCTGCGATATTCCACGAATGGCCATCGTTTTGGTTTTTCAAAACCACGGCGCTGGTGACTTTGCTGTTGATGCGATTGCTGGTGGTCCAACGCGCGCGTTTATCGGCGCCCGCGAAGTTGGTGTTGGCCGGCGCTTGATTGGCGTTGATGTAATAAAGGCCGTTCACATCGCGGTTATAAAGGAACTCGGCCGTTCCAATCAAACCCCACGGCAGCTTTTGATCCACGCCAAAGTTGCTGCGCCACAATTGGGGGAATTTGAAATCCGGATCGGAGAAGGCCAAGCCATAACTTGCGGCCGGCGTGCCGTTGACGCTTGCCGGTTTGTAACGATTGGGGTCGGGGTTGAACGGTCTGGCCGTGGTGTTATCCACTTGCTCAAAACCGGTGAGCACGCCGTTCTCGCCAATTTGATTCGAAACCCAAACGTAAGCGGGACGGCCGGTGAAAATGCCGGTTCCGCCGCGAACCTGCGTGCTGCGATCACCGCGCAGATCCCAATTGAAACCCATGCGCGGCGACCAGAGCAGATTGGCGTCCGGCAGCTTGCTGGTGGAATACTTCACG
Source organism: uncultured Cytophagia bacterium (assembly GCA_964395375.1). GTDB lineage: Bacteria > Zhuqueibacterota > Zhuqueibacteria > Zhuqueibacterales > Zhuqueibacteraceae > JABWAN01. Next base: position 13,754 of record CAYNDW010000023.1, on the reverse strand, counting down.
GTGTTGCCGTTTTCATCGCGGAAATTGAAGCCGTCAACTTCGGTATTGGTGAAACCGGTATTGCCGAAGGACGGACGATCAACGCGCAGGCCGAGCGTGACGCGAATGTCCTTGCTGAGTTGCCATTCATCTTGCGCATAAACTCCGGCGTAGAAAACTTCCAAAGGTTGAATCGGTTTTTCCTGACCCGGAATGTTGGACCAACGCACTTGGAAGCGGCGCAGCGTAACCGGCGAAACGGTCCGGTTCGGATTTGCAATGTAGCTATTGGCGTCGGCGTAGAAATCCGCCAACGAGTTGTAAACGTAAACGCTCTGCGAACCCGGGAAGAACACGTTTTCGGATTCATAACGTTCCGCGCTCAACCCGAAAGTCAGGTTGTGATCGCCTTTGTACATCGTGAAATTGTTTTGCACCTGAAAGCTCTTGTAGCGCAATTCGTTGTTCGGCGTGAAGGGTTCAAAGCCGAAGGAAGCGTAATTCGAACCGTCTTTGAGGACGTCGACCATGGGGAAAATTTCGCCCGCATAGCCGCGGCTTTCATCGCTATGGTCATAACCAACGAGCAGGTTATTGGCCATGTTATCGCCGAGCACCGAGTTCCATTCGCCGACGATGGAACGGCGGTTTTCCAAAATCTTATAGTTGGAGCTTTGGAAATTCATCGAATTGGCGTTGGTTCTTCTGTTACCGAAGCCCAACGACGAAGAGTTGGACATCAACACATCGGTTTCCGAATCGAGATGATTGTAGCGCACACTTAATTTGTTGCGCGTGTTCAGGTTGAAGTCCAACTTTCCGATGAAACGCAACGCCGGCGTTTTGAAATCGTAACCTTGATAACCGCCGGTTTCGTAGCCAAAGTTGGATTTCAAATAGCTGCTGAGCGCATCCAAATCGGAAGACAGCACTCTGGTCTTGTTGCCGCTGACGGTTTCACCGCCGAGATTCGCGGTAAAATCCGTGCCCGGCTTCGTCAACTCGTCGTCTTCAAAGCTGCCGAAGAAGAACAGCTTATTTTTGATAATCGGTCCGCTGAGGCGCAGGCCGATTTGCTTGTAATCAAACGTGCCGGGAATGTATTTCAAATCGCCGGCATTTTCGCCGACCAAGCCTTCATTGCGGAATTGATAATAAGCAGAGCCGGAAAATTCATTGGTTCCGCTTTTAGTCACGGTGTTTACGCCCGCGCCCACGAAATTGCCTTGACGCACGTCATAGGGCGCGATGTTGACTTGAATCTGCTCAATGGCATCCAACGAAATCGGCGCGACGTTGGTGCGTTCGCCGGGGCCGCCAGCCAGACCGAAGGAGTTATTGAAATAGGAGCCATCAACCGTGATGTTGTTGAGGCGGTTGTCTTGGCCCGCAAAATAACTGCCGTTGGCTTGCGGGGTCAGGCGGGTAAAGTCGTTGATGTTGCGGCTAATGGTCGGAAGCGACTGAATCGCAGTGGTGCTCACCGAAGTCGCCGCGCCCGTGCGGGACGCGCTCAAAATTGCATCGCGTTCCGCGGTGACCACAACTTCGCCCGTGGTCAAGGTCTCTTCGATCAACACAAACGAAATCTTCAAATCTTGGCCCAGGGTCAGGTATATGTTTTCCTGTTTCCGAGGGGCATAACCAATGTAAGTCGCGGTCACAGTATACGGTCCGCCCACGCGCGCGCCTGGGAGGTTAAAACGACCATCCGAGCGTGCGGCAGCGCCGAACGTAGAACCGCTGGCATTGTGAACGGCAACCACGTTGGCGCCGGGCAGGGGTTGGCCTTTGCTATCCATGACCGTGCCGTTGATAGCAGCGGTGGTGACGCCTTGAGAATACACCATGGCGGTGGTGCTCAAGAGTACCAACAATACGACCGCGCCGAGGCGCCGAATGGGTACAGTAAGTTTGTTGCGATACATCCTTAACCCTCCGTTGATTGATTGGGTTGATGATTTGTTCGCGCCTGGAGGTGCGAACTCCGATTATTCATTGTAGAGAGGCGAGAGGAACAACCGACCTTGAGGAAAGATGATAAAAAATGTGCAGGGTAATTTACACCTTTCGTGTCAAGGCCAGGTTATCGGAATTTGAAGTTTTCCTCAAATTCCGATAACCTGGCCGGCACGTTTAGGCATAAAAAAAGCGTCGCGAGGCCCGGCCTGGACGCCTAGAACAAAGTTGTGGTCGATTTTGCGGTAAGAAAAACATGCGATGATTCTCCTCTGCCTCCTAACAACGGCGGCTAATATCTGGAAATCATCTCGAAAAGGCAACATTTTTTTCGCGGTTTTTATCCTCGTGAAAGTTCTAAAACTTCGCAGCATAACTTCAGCGCAGCGTCGCAACGATCTTAACATAAGACGCATACCTCGGCTTTGCGATCGTGCCTTCCGCCACGGCCTGCATGACGCCGCAATCTTTCTCATCAATATGCAAGCAGCCCTCCGCCATACACTCCCGGCTCGGCTCTCCAAAATCCGGAAAGTAACGATGCGCTTCTGCTTGCGGCAGAGGCACATGCTCGTGCAAGTTGATCCCGTTGACTTCCATGACCTCGGTCGCATGCGCCAGTTTATAATCATAAATCGTGCAGGAGCAGGACATGCCGTCGCTGCCCGTCAAATTCAGATCGCGTCGCGTCCGCTTCTGTTCATAAGCCGGATCCAGCGCGCGCAACAAGGCCGTCTTGCCCACGCCACACTCTCCGACCACAACGGAATGTTTCTGCTCCATTTTGAGCCGCAGCTCGGAAAAACCCTCGCCGGTTGCCGCGGAGGCGAGCACGACCGGATAATTCAGCTTGCGATACACGCGCGCGACGCGCTCCGCTTCGCCGCGATTTTTGAGCAAATCAATTTTGTTTAAACACACGAGCGCTTCCAACTCCTCCAACTCCGCCAGAATCAGCAAGCGATCCAGCGTATCCCAAGCCAGAGGCGGCGCGCCGAACGAGCCGACGACGACAAGCTGCGACACGTTCTTCGTGATTTGGCGAATCATGGATTCGCGCAAACTCACGTCTTCGATCTCGGCGCTGAGTTCCTTCTCGCGCTCTTCTTCCCGCTCCAGCCGCAAGCGCTCTTTGCGCTCTTGTTTCAAGTGCCGCAACTGTTTCTGCTCAAGCTTGGTCAGATCTTTCATAAGCGTGTGTTGGTTTGAAAATCCTTAAGGAGTGGTTGGAACAAAGGCGCATACTGCGTCTTGCCGTTTCTAAAAGGAGGTCATATGAACGAGGTGTAAGCGCAACTGATTTCACGATAGTACGAGCGTTAATAAGTCGCGAAGTATTGTTACGAGGTGTTTGCCCGCGAGGAAATTGCTTTGAATTTGCGGCGAAGATAGCAAAGCCGGTCTAACTTGTCAAGGCCGAATCCAGCGGCATGACGATTTCATCAAATCGCCCGGCGCGCGTCTCCCCTTTCTGCATGCCCCACGCTTCCAGGCGTAACTGCTGCGTTGCGCAATGCAGCAACAAATAATGAAAAGGGCGCGGCTCCGCGAGCGCGGAGCGATCCACAAATTGCCTGCGCTCCACGCGCCGCAAAGGCAGCCGCGGCCCCCCTCCGCCGCCGGACACGATGAACTCTTTTCCCTGCCTCACGAAATGCTCATAGCCATGAACGTGTCCACTGATAAAAGCTTTTGCTTTGGAGGAAGAAAAAAACGCGGGCAGAAAAACCTGCTCGAGAAAATCCGCGCGCCGCAGCACGGCGCTGTTCGTAAACGGCGGATGATGTGAGAACACGAGTATCGCGGCCACGCTTGGATTCTCCGTTAGCTTTTGCAAAGTCTCTTCAAACCACCGCTCCTGCCGCGCCCAATCGCCTCGCGCATACTGCCCGCGATTTGAGTCAATGCAAACCAAACCGAGGCCGTGGTATATTTCCGCGCGCCAGGCGTCCTGCTGCAACCGCGGAAAGCGCGCCAGGAGATGCGCGTGCCGCAGTCGTGCGGCGCCCCAATAATCATGATTGCCCAACAGCGGAATGAAGCGCGCGCCCGTTGCAAAGAGCGGCGCAAACGTGCGATCAAATTCTTGCCACGCTCGCGCCGAAGCGCCGTGCTCCACCATATCGCCCAAGTGGATGAGCACGTCAAAATGCTGGGCGCGCAAATCATGCAGCAATAACTCACGCTCGCGATCATTCACTTCGCGCCGCAACAACATGCGCTCCAGCCACAACGTGCGCTGCGTATCGCCAATCACGGCGAGGGTATGGTTTGATTCAATCGGCATGTCTTTTTATCAAACTGTCATTCTGTAAGAACCTTCCCTAGCTCTTGAGACGCCTTTTGTTTTAAGATGCATCACGAGTGCGAGGGAAGGTTCTTCCAGAATGACAACTTCCGGGGAGTTTCAAACCAACTTGCAGGAGATTTGTAAAGCCACGGCCACGCCGTGGCTGATTTTTGTTATTAAAACTTTACTCCGCCTTCAACGCCGGCAGCAGCGCAGCGCGCAGCGCGGCTTTGAGCGCAACCACACTTGCCAACATGCCGGTGAGAAAAACAAGCAGCAGGGTTACGCTCAAAGCGCGCCAGGGGAAAACGGAGCCGGCGCGCAACAGATGCGGCGCGGAAGCCAGCAGCGCGGAAACGCTTCCGATTAAAATACCCCACAGCAAGAGCAAGCCGTTTTCGGCGAGCAGCATCTTCAGCAAAGATGATTGTAAAAAACCGAACGCGCGCAACGTCGCTAATTCGCCGCGGCGTTCGATGACATTGCGCATGAGAATGAGGCCCAGGCCCAACGTGCCGAGCAGCAAGCCCAATCCGCCGAGCGTTTGAAACACGGAGAGATAGGTATTCTCCACCGCCTGAAAGCGCGCGAGTTTTTCCCGCGTCGAAGTTGCGTCAAAGCCAAAGCGCCGCAGCGTGCTCTCCAAAACTTGCGACAGCCGCGCGGCGCTATCGGGCTGTGCTTCAATCAAAAAAAACGAATACCCGCTTTGACTCGGAAAGTGCTTGAGAAAATTTTCTTCGGAGATGAGCACCTCGCTTTGCAACACGCTGCTCTGCAATAAACCCACGAAACGCAGCTTGATCTCTTCCCCGCGCTCGTTGGGCATCACGATATCTTTGCCCAAGCCGAGATGCAAAATCCACTGCACGGAATTGAAATCGCCGAGGGCGGGAATTACGTTCGGCTCCAATTCGGTTTCGAGCAGCATCCACGGATTCTGCACACTGTCCTGTGTTGTGGCTTGAAAAAGAAAACCGCCGCGTGTGATTTGCTCATGCGTGACGCCGAGCACGCGCGGTTTTTGCGGTTGATAAAGATTCAAACAACTCGCATCCTCGCCTGGCAACAGGCGCGCAGGATAAATTTTTGTTTGATAAAAAAGCACAGAGTCTTCTTCGGCAAAGCCGAGCACGGCGCGACCGGCAGCAGAAGCGAGATTGTGATAAAGCGGCGTGTCGGTTTGCGCGAGCAGCGCAAAGCCGCCCGTGCCTGAATCCTTGGAAAAAATTTCATCGCCCAACTCATGCCGATTCGCGCCCACGGCTACGATGATGAAACACGCGCAACACACGAGCGCCGCGCTTAACATGCTCCGGCTCGGATTGCGCGCATTGTTCCGCGCCGACATTGCCAACAAATGAGAGACAATCGTCGCGTTGCGCCGCCGCAACCACATCGACAACAATGCGAGGCCCGCAATCAACAACAACGCGCCGCTGCCAAAGAACAAGCCCGCAGCGGAAGCTGTGCCCGTGAGGAGCGCGAAGAGAAACAAGAGTACCGCGCCGACACTCGCGCCAAGCGCAACAAAGCGCGCATAACGTGTCGCCGAAATTTCCTCGCGCTGCGTGACGCCATGCAACAGCGCGGTGGCCGGAATTTTTCCGAGTTGGCGCACGCTCCACCAGATCGCGAAGGTAATAATGCCCAGCGCGCACAATGCGCCGAGGAGCAAACTTGTCCAAGTCGCATGCAAATATAAAAACGAAGTCCCGACCGCTTCCACCCACCACGTGCGCAGGCCAATCATCATGAGCCAAGCATAGCCGAGGCCGCCCAATGTGCCGAGTAGCGTTCCGCCGATAGCAACGACGATTCCTTCATTAAACAAACGCCGCCGCACGGCGCGCAAAGAAAATCCCACCGCGAGCAGCGTGCCGACCTCGCGCACGCGCTGCTCCACGCCGAGGCGAAAGAGCAGGCCGAGCAACAGCGTGGCCGCGATGATTAAAAAAAAGCTGAAGCCGAGAAAGAGCATGCCGAAATCCGTTGCGCCCGCGGCGGAGTGCAAGCCTTCCGCTTTGACAGATTGCAAAATAAATCCCGCCTCCGCCGGCGAAATCGCTGCCAGCAGTTTTTTCTCAAATAGGGCTTGCGCCGCTTGAGCAACTGTGGCAATACGCAGCGCGCTCACTTCGCCGAAACGATTGCGCCACAAACGCCGGCCCGTGCTTTCATTCACAAACGCCTTGGGTGTTGCGCCGTGTTCATCCCAATAAACTTCATCTTGTGCGCGAATGAGATTAAGATGCACCGGAAACGGCGGCTCCCACGCGCTCATATCATCGGCGTTTTCCACGCCCGGGATCGGCGGCGTGAGGGTGCGATCAACGGCCAATCCGCTTTGCTGCACGAGGCCTTTCACGCGCAGCGCATGCGTTTGCGTGTAAAGTTCTTCGCGCGCACCCACGGCGTAATAACTCACTGCAATCGTATCACCGCTCTGCGCCGCCAATTCGCGCGCGACCCATTCATTCAATAAAATTTCATCCTCCTCGAGTAGCGGCGCGGGCGAGCCGTCGCGCAGTTGCAAATCGCCGAACGAGGATGGCACCGGCGTACGCAACGCGGTGATGGTGGAATAAGGCACCATGCGCTCACGCAATTGCATGGTGTTGGCGAGATATGTGAGAAGCGTTTGCGTGGAGAGTCCCAACTCCGTGGCGAGGTTTTGTGCGAGTCGAACAACACTCGGTTTCAAAAGCAACGCGCGGTTTGTTAAACTGAAAAAATTTTCGTGCGCGCGCAATTGCAATCCCAGATCTTCAAGCTGCCAGCTTGCTTGCAAGCTCTGTGATAAGACTATTTCATCTCCTTGTATTCCCCCCTTGAGGAGGGTGTTCTTTTGATTCGCATTTGATGACTCGGCCGACTCCCCTCTCAACGGGGGAATTTTCTCCGCAATCAACAAAGCGTTGACGTTCCCTTCCTGCCCGATGGCGCGCTGCAGCACCGGCAAAGACACAAACGCATTCAACAGCAACTGTTGCTGCGCGTGCAAACCAAAACTTCCGAGGCCGCGATTGGGCAAAATGTGCGTAATCGTGAGCCGCAGCGTTTCGAGCACTTCGTCCGCTTCTTTATTCCCCAACAATGACGCGGCCGGAATCTCGCTGTAGCTTTTGAATGAAAGCAAAAGTTGATCGCCGGCCTTTGCGTTCAATTCTTGTTGCAAAGCGGCGTTGATGATGACCGATTGAAACGGCTGCCCACTTTTTCGGTTGAGACGATGAAAGAGGGAATCTCGCGGAAGCGCAGGGAAGAGCGAGAGAAAGTTTGCGTCGATGCCGTTGATATTAACGTTCGTGGCGCGCGTTTGCGAAGCCGCATGGCTCGCGGTTCCGGCGAGCAGCAACGCCGGAACGGGCGCCTCGAATTTGTTTTGATACTCGGATTCTTTGCCGAGATCGGCGCGCAATTCCGCGCGGAATAAATTTTCCGCGAGAATGGCGTAATCAATCTTGCCGAGGCGGTCGAGCGTCAAATCGCGCAAGCTGCCGCGCACCGAATCGCCGACGAGCAGCGCGCCGGTGAGCACGGCCGTCGCGGTTGCGGCCCCGAGCAGCACAGCAACGTGCATGCGCCAGTAATGCTTCAAACTGCGACGCACGTGCCCTCCCGGAGTTCGAAGCGGCGCTCGCAACGCGCCGCCAACTCTGCGCTGTGCGTGACAATGAGGAGAATGTTGCTTTGTTCGCGGTGCAATTCGAAAAGGAGATCCGCAACCGCATGCCCGGTGTTGCGATCGAGATTGCCGGTGGGTTCATCACACAAGAGCAGGCGCGGGCGATTGATGAGCGCTCGCGCGATGGCCACGCGCTGCTTTTCGCCGCCGGAAAGTTCCGCGGGAAAATGTTCGAGCCGATGCGCGAGGCCGACGCGTTGCAACAGGGCGCGGGCATACTCCTGCTGTTTATCCGCGCTTTTGCCAAAGGCGAGCGTGGGCAGCAAGACGTTTTCGAGCACGGCGTATTGCGGCAGGAGATGGTGCTCTTGAAACACAAAGCCGATGGTTTGATTGCGAAATTTTGCCAACGCCGGTTCGGACAAAGCGAAGGGATTCCTGTCGCCGAGTGTGATTGCGCCGGAGGAAGGTTGATCCAACGTGCCGAGCAAGTGCAAGAGCGTGCTCTTGCCGGAGCCGGAAGGGCCGATGATGGCAAGCGACTGGCCGGAAGAAATTTCAAACGACAGCTCGCGCAAAACTTCGATGCGGCGCGCGCCGCTCTCGAAAGTTTTGGTGACACGAGAAACGTGGAGTTGTGCGAAATTAGGATTGTGCAAGATCAGACTCGCGAATAGCTGTTTAACCACGGTTTGACCGTGGTTTGATTTTTAAATGCAGAGTGTTTAGCAACGGCTGCATTGTTGCTTCCTCTATAAAAATGTCACTCTGAAAGAATCTTCTTACGCGCTGGAGATGCAGCCCAGTGCTTAAAAAGATTCCTTCTGTGACACGTTAAGAGAGCGCCTTGGGCGCTTCTTCAATCTGCTCCATAATAAAACTCGGGACGGGGATGGCTTTGAAGCCGTTTATCGGATCGCAAATGCAACACGCGGCGCTCAATTGCCCGCGCGCGACGAGTTTGCCGCCGGCGCTGATTTCAAATTTATACGTGAGCGACTTCACGCCTTTGCGCGCAACGAGCACACGAATGTCGAGCAGGTCTTCAAACTTGGCCGGACTTAAATATTCGCATGAAGCGGTCAAACGCGGCCAGCCGAGTTGCATGCCGTCAAGTTTCGCCGCGACGCTGGTTCCCAATGAGCGCAGAAACTCGTGCTCCGCGGTTTCCATAAAAATAAAGAAGCGCGAGAAATGCACCACACCGGCGAGATCGGTATCGCAAAACTCGATGCGGCGTTGCGTGTGAAATTCGTAGGGCATGGCAAGAAAGAAAAGATTTTGCCCGCGAATCACGCAAAATACACGAAATTTTTTGGCGAATTTCGCGTGTGTCGTGGCAGAGTTAAAGGAGAATTAGTTTCCCGGCCGATACATCGTCACCAAATATCCGCCCAGCGCCGCGAGCGCGATGCCCGCGAGAAATTGCCAACGCATCGCAGCGAAGCCGCCCGCGGGTGGATGCAGCGCGAAGGCAACAATCGCGTTGACCACCGGCGCGCCCGCGAATACAATCGACATGACCACGCTCGGCGTGCCTTTCGCGCCGAATGCGAGCAACACACAGAACGCACCGAGCGCGCCGGCGATCCCCGCGATGAGCGACCACGTCATGCCCTTCGCGGAAAAAGTCCAACTCGCGCCATTGAGCAGCAGCATGAGGACCGGCCCGAGCACGGCCGTGATCAAATACGCAATGCCGACGAAGAGGAAGGCTTTGTATCTACCATTCACCGGATCGGCCATGCCCATCTGGCCGGAATGCAGAAACACGCCATACAATCCCCAACAGACAACGGTCATGAGCGCAAAGATGAGCCAGGTCATACTTTGATCGGTGGTTTGCGAAGGCATGAGGTTGTATCCTTTTTTTGATAATGGATGATGATTTTTGTTGTTCGAGGATTGAATACTGATTCCGGGTTAATTTGCAATGTCCCTCTTTAAAATGTCATTCTGGAAGAAACTTCCCTCGCGCTGGGCACGCCTTTAAGCAATAAGAGTTAGTGCGAGCACTAGGAAAGGTTTTTACAGAATGACAACTCGAGGGACATTACAAGCCGATCCACAACAACTATATCCACGATCTACAATCCACGAACTTCAACCGGCATTGATTCTCGTTGAATCGGACCATGCGAAGAGACAAAACGCCGATACACTTCCAGCGTCGCTTCCGCCATTTTTTTGTCATTGAATTCGCGTTGCACCGCGGCCTGGGCTTGTTGTCCCAACGCCATGCGACGCGCAGGATCATGATATAGTTCTAAAATTCCATTCGCAAGCGCTTGCGCCGAGTTTGGCTCGATCAAAACACCGCCCTGCGTGGCGTGCAGCATTTCAGGAAAAGCGCCGTGGCGTGGTTGCACAACAGGAACGCTGTTGGCTTGCGCTTCCAAAATGGAAAGGCCTTTGGGATCTTTATAAATGGTGGGCACGGAAAAAACGTGCAGGCTATTCAGGAAATATATTTTCTGTTGCCGATCCACTTCGCCGTGATATTCGAACGCATCTTGCAAGCCCCACGCTTCGATGCGCTTGAGCTGCGCTTCAAAATATTTTTGATCGCGCTTGCCAAGATAGCCCGCGACCTTGAGGCGCACGCGATTGCGTCCGAGTTGTTGCGTGAGCAAATGAAAAGCTTCGAGGAGCAGATGCAGACCCTTCTCCGGGCAGATGCGCGCGAGATAACCGAGCACAAACGGCGTTGCGCCGTTGCGGCTCGCGCTTTGTCCATGCCCATTCAGGCTGATACCCAATTTCACCACGTGAATTTTTTCCGGCGGCACGGCGAGGTATTCGGCCATGAAGGTTGCATAGTAATGGCTCGTGGCAATGAAGCCGTCGATCTCCTGCGCGCGTTCGCGCAGCTCTCGCAGCGCTTGCGCTTTATACGGCTCAGCCAGTTCTTCTAAAAAAATATCTTCACCTTGCATGGCGCAGAGCACGGGCACGCGCAGCTCACGTTTCAACTGCCGCGCGAAGCCGGCGAACATGGAGTTGGTGAGTTGCACGAGATCGGGTTTGTATTCGTCGCGTAACCAAGTGACGAGTTGCGCAAGTTCTTTGCGTTGCCGGCCTTCTTCTCCTTGCAAGACAGAAACCGTGAGCGCGCCCAAATCTTTCGCGTCAGTTGAAGCGCCCATGCTCGCGGCCCAATTGAGCAGCGCGCGATTGTTCAACATGCGCTCCAGCAGCGGGTGGCTGCGGCGGAACCACGAAAATTTTTGTTCGAGATAGACATTGATCCCGCCAAAAAAAATCTGCTCGTGCGCGACGTTGCTTTCATCCGTGCGCAGCGGCGTGTAGGTGGGAATGAGCGCGACCTCATGCCCGAGTTTTTGCAGGGCCGCGGCGAGGGCATTGTCGTGAATGCAACTGCCGCAATACATGCCGCCCGCGCCGGCTGCGATATAGGCGATTTTCATAGGCAAAAGATGGTTAGCAAAACGATCTTTGGCAAAACTAGTTTAGTGCGGCGGCGATTAGATTTTCCTCTTCTTCGATTGTCATTCGGCAGGAATCTTTTTACTCGCTGGCGATACCGCCCAGTGCTTAAAAAGATTCCTGCTGAATGACAATGCCGGAGGTGTGAAACGCAATCGGTGTCGTGCCTGAAGTAGCAATGCTCGCTTTACTTCTTCTTCGGCTCAACATAAAAAATCTTGTTCATGATCTTCCACTCGCCGTCGACTTTGAGGAGGGACATGTAATCCGTAATCAACGCGTCGGGATAGTCGAGCACGATCTTGGCCACGGCGGAGTTGCCGGTGAGGTCAAGGCTGGCGATGTGGCGTTTGCGTTGCGCTTCGTCCGCGGCGGGTTTGCCGGAAGCGCGAGAGATATACTCCGCGCTCGTGCGTTGCATGAGCTTGCCGTCGCGCATCCAAAACAATTTGGCTTCGGGATGAAACGCGGCTTTGAAGTGCATGCTGTCGCCGGTGGCATGGCCTTGCAAATAACTTTCGAGCGGCTTGCGCGCCGCGACTTCTTCGGCATTTTGCGCGCGGCTTATTGACGCGGAAATAAAAAGCAGAGCGAGCATTACGAGTGAAGCGAGAGTTTTCTTTTTCATCCTCAAGTCCTCGGGCGTATCGTGTTAGTAGCGGAATTGGAAAACGGGTCGAATGAAAATTTCACCGCGGTGGCGAGATGCCATCGCTTTGAAGTCAGCGCGCTCGAAAAGACCAGCTAGGTAAACCAGCGAAGATGAACCCTGGGTGAAGCAGAGACCGAACATAAAAAAACTCTTTGGAGATGAACGCTGCAACGCATATCGCCGCTCATTTCCAAATGTTCAAGCAAGTCGTGATGAGCAACGCATTGGTGAAGTCGATAAAGAACGCGCCGACCATGGGCACGACGAGAAACGCGCGCGGTGCCGGACCGTAACGTTCGACGAGCGCTTTCATGTTGGCCATGGCGTTGGCGGTGGTGCCGAGCATAAAACCGCAAAAGCCGCCGCTAATCACCGCGGCTTCATAGTCGCGCCCGACCAAACGAAAGATGGGCCAGAAACATGCGGTACTGATGAGGGCGATTTGTGCAAGCAGGATGACCATTAATGGCGCCGCCAGGTTGGCGAGTTCCCACAGCTTCAAGGTCATCAATGCCATCACGATGAAAAGCGAGAGCGCGGCATTGCCGACGTCGTCAAGCGTGCGTTGCGAGAGGCCAAAGATTTTGGTGACGTCATCAAGATTGCGCAGGACCGCGGCCACGAGCATCGCGCCGATGTAGGCCGGCAGGGTGACGCCGATACTCGCAAACCATTTGCTCACCCACGAACCGAGCCACATGGCCACAAGAATCACCACGACGCTTTTGAGCAGCACATACGATTCGGCGTCTTCACCTTGTGGCGCGCCGCTCGACGGCTCCGGCATGTGATCTTCCACAATGTTCGCGGCAACGGGCGTTGCAATGCCGATAGCTTCACTGCGCGCTTGCTTTAAATGAAAGCGCTCAATCAAATAGGTTGCGATCGGGCTGCCGATCAATCCGCCGGAAATAATACCGGCCATGGCCGCGGCAATGGCGATCGAGGCGGCGCCGGTCACGCCGGCTTGTTCGAATAAAGGCGCAAAGGCCAAGCCGGTTGCCGGCCCGCCGGTGAGTGTGACCGAACCGGCAAGCACGCCCATTAGCGGATGCACGCCCAACGGTATGGCGACCAAAATACCAATCACGTTTTGCATGACCGCGAAAACGGTGGCGACGAGAAAGAAGATGAGGACTTGCAGGCCGCCGACGCGGAGCAGCGAAAGGCTCGCGCCAAATCCGACGGTGGTGAAGAAGGCAATCATCATCGGGCTTTGCAACGTGGTGTCAAACTCAAACAAGGTAAGGTCACTGCGCCGTGCGAACAAGAGGAGGCAAGCAATCAGCAAACCGCCAATGACCGGCGCCGGGATGTTGTAGCGTGCGAGCGGTTTGATCGCACGTCGAATGCCATAGCCCAGAAACAACACGAGGCCGGCAAAAGCCAGCGTTTGCACGAGATCAAGTTTGAGCATAGGCAAAATCGTTTGTAGTAACGCATTCAGGCGTTAGGTGCGCTAGCTTAAAACGCTTGTAGGCATTACTACGAACATTCCTTTTCAATTAGCGAGAAAGCGTTTGATGCCCTCGAACGTATTCCGCCAACCGACTTCGCATCCGGCATAAAACGCATCGGCGACCGGTTCGCACGGAAAGCCGTCTTGACACACGCGCAAGAGCGCGCCGTGCGGTCGCGGCTCGATGGTAAATTCCGTGGTGAAGTTTGCTTGAAACGGCAGCGGCCCGCTCTTCGCGTAATACTTATAATCCGTGAAGAGAATGCGGCGTGGCGGCTCAAAGGCGGCAATGGTCGCGACGGTGAGGTAATCGGGATCGTCTTCGTTCTCGCCCCACGCG
>CAYNDW010000022.1:21000-21352 GCA_964395375.1 uncultured Cytophagia bacterium | reverse complement strand
CTCGCGAAAAGCGTTTTGCCGCACCATCTCCGCGAGATCGCTGTTGGTGCCGAACATCAAACGCACCTCGGCCTTCTTCTCATGGCCCGTGCCGAGCATGCGATACACTTTGTTGTCGAGAAAACGCAGGAGCAGAGCCTGCGCGCTCAAACTCAAATTGCCGATTTCGTCGAGAAAGAGCGTGCCGCCCTGGGCCTCGGCCACCACGCCGGCTTGTTGCTGCTTCGCATCCGTGAACGCGCCTTTCGCGTGGCCGAACAACGCGGAGCTTAAAAGATTTTCCGGCACGGAAGAACAATCGAACGCGACGAACGCTTTGTTGTAGCGCGAGCTGAGATCGTGCGCCAAACGC
>CAYNDW010000022.1:14779-20990 GCA_964395375.1 uncultured Cytophagia bacterium | reverse complement strand
AATCATCATCGTGCAAATTGGCGAACTCGATGTCGTCGCGCACGCGCTTGATGGCCGGGCTTGTGCCGATCAACGTGCGATAGCCCAATTCGCGCGCGTGCGTGTTGCGCAGCTCGAGCGCGATGGAACGCAGCTTTGCTTCTTCCGCCATCCTTTGGCGCAGCGCGGGCGCCAATTGCTCGACCAATTCATCTAAAAACCTTTTTGTGTTTTCATTGAAGAGCGCTTCGCGTTTGCTGCTGTCGAGATAGAGCACGCCGAAGAGGCCGCGTGCATCGCACACGGGCGCACAGATCACGGAGAGCACGTTTTGCCCCACCACCGTGCCCGAGCCGCGAAAACTCGGATCACGGCGCGCGTCTTCGCTGAGCACGCTGCGTTTGTTTTCCCACACCCACGCCAAAATTTTTCCGCTGATTTTGCTTTCGCGTCGGTCGCGAATCTCTTTGCCCTCTTTCCGCGCCTCGCGAAAACGCAAGTCGCCCTGCTCGTCATACAGCTCGATTTGGCCGCGTTCGGCATTGGTGCTGTGCATCACGAGGTCGAGAATTTCCGGCAAATGCGCCGCGATTTTGGGCGTGCGCAAGAGAAGACGATAAATGTGCAGGAGAGTGGAGTCGAGGTTGGACATAGTTCGAGCGCCGTCAAAGTTGAACGCGGAGGATGATTGGCCCTTCAGTCGCGCCACACGCGAAAAATCTGGAAGAGGATTCTTGTCCTTTTTTTTAGAGGAAAAAATGCTTAGTTTCGCGGTCACGAAAAATCGTTACAGTGCAAGACGCGAAAAGCGCGCTGTAGTTCACAAGTGATTTACCATCTCGCATTTTTTTGAAGGACTCCCACATGAGCACCAAACCCGAGGCCAGTGACGGTCGATATGATTTCAAAGCGCTCGAAAACAAATGGCGTAGCACTTGGGAAAAGTTGGGGCTGAATCAAACAGGCAACGATCCCAATAAACCGAAAAAGTATATTCTCGATTTCTTCCCCTACCCTTCCGGCGAAGGCCTTTCCGTAGGCCATTGCCGCAACTATGTGCCGACCGATGTGGTCTCGCGTTATTATCGCAGTCGCGGTTTCAACGTGATGCACCCGATGGGCTGGGATGCGTTCGGCTTGCCCACGGAGAATGCCGCGATCAAGTTGAAAGCCAAGCCCGCGGAACTCACGGCGAAATTCACGGCGAATTACAAACGCCAAATGGGCCTCATTGCCGCGAGTTATGATTGGACGCGCGAAATCAACTCCAGCACGCCGGAGTATTATCGCTGGACGCAGTGGATCTTCTTGCAGCTTTATCATTCGTGGTATGATCAACGCCAGAACGGCGCGCGCCCGATTGCCGAGTTGGAGCAAGAGTTTGCGGCGAGCGGCACGAAAAATATTTCGTTGCCCGCGGGAGTTTCTGCTCTCTCCTCACAAGAGTGGCAGGCGCTTTCTCTCAAACAGAAAAAAGATTTTCTCAGTAATTTTAGATTGGCCTATCGCGCGGCCTCCGCCGTGAATTGGGACCCGGTCGAGAAAACCGTGCTCGCGAATGAAGAAGTCATTGACGGCCGCGGCTGGCGCAGCAACGCGCTCGTCGAGCGCAAAGTTTTGCAGCAATGGTTTTTTCGTATCACGGCTTTTGCCGATCGCTTGGAAAAAGATTTGGACACCATCGATTGGCCGGAGAGCATTAAAGCCATGCAGCGCAATTGGATTGGCCGCAGCGAGGGCGCGGAGGTCGATTTCAAAACCGAGGCGGGCGCTCTGCGCGTCTTCACCACGCGGCCCGATACGCTGTGGGGCGCGACGTTCATGGTGCTCTCGCCCGAGCATCCGTTCGTGGCGCAATTGACTACCGCGGCGCAACGCGCGCAGGTCGAGCAATATGTCGCTGCCGCGAAAGCGCAATCCGAAACCGCGCGCACTTCCGAAGAACGCGAGAAGACCGGCGTGTTCACGGGCAGCTTCGCAATCAATCCCGTGAACGACGAGAAGATTCCGATTTGGATCGCGGATTACGTGCTCATGGGCTACGGCACCGGCGCGATCATGGCCGTGCCCGCGCATGATGAGCGCGACTTCGCGTTCGCGCGCAAGTTCAATTTGCAAATCCGCGTCGTCATTCAACCCAAAGAGCAAAAGCTTGCTGTTGATGAAATGACCGAAGCATGGCCGCATGACGGCGTGATGATCAACTCCGGCCATTTCGATGGCACCCCCGCAGACGAAGCCGTGAGCAAAGTCACAGCGTGGCTCGAACAAACCAACAAAGGCGTGCGTCGCGTGAATTACAAAATGCGCGATTGGCTCATCAGCCGCCAACGTTATTGGGGCACGCCGATTCCGATTGTGCATACCGACGCGCTCGGCGAAGTGCCCGTCGCTGCGGAGCAATTGCCCGTGGTGCTGCCTGACGTGCCGAACTACGAACCCACGGATACGGGCGAATCGCCGCTCGCCATCATCGACGAGTTTGTGAAGGTCTCATTGCCTGATGGAACGCAAGGCCGGCGCGAGACCGACACGATGGGCACGTTCGCATGCTCGGCGTGGTACTTTTTGCGCTTCGCGAGTCCGCGCGCGAGCAACGTCGCGTTCGATGATGCGCTCGTGAAGTATTGGCTGCCGGTCGATTTGTACGTCGGCGGCGCAGAGCATGCGGTGATGCACTTACTCTACGCACGTTTTTGGACGAAGGCTTTGCACGATCTCGGTTTCGTTTCGTTCGTGGAGCCGTTCACGGTGTTGCGCAATCAAGGCATGCTGCTTTCGTATGACAATCAAAAGATGTCGAAGTCGCGCGGCAATGTGATCACGCCCGATGCCGTGGCCGCGGCCCAAGGCGTGGATGCGTTGCGTGCGTACATTTTATTTCTCGGCCCGTTTGACGCGGAGTCGAAGTGGGAAGAGACGGGCATCAAAGGCGTGAGCCGTTTTCTCAGCCGCTATTGGGCCGTGGCGCAAGAGTTCGCGAGCGTGAAGTTTGTGGAGCCTTCCGAGGAACGCGCGCGCGCGTTCAAGCGCATCATGCACACGAGCATCAAACGCGTGACGCACGATATTGAGAACTTCCAATTCAACACTGCGATTGCGGCATTGATGGAGTTCATGAATTTCTTTTATGAATGCCGCGGCGGACAAGAAGTGGTCGGTGTGTCCTCGCAATTGTGGCGTGAAGGGTTGGAAACGTTCACGCGTTTGCTCGCGCCCATTGCGCCATTCCTCACCGAAGAAGTGTGGCAGGAAGTCTTGGGCCACAAAGGCAAGTCCGTGCATCAACAATCGTGGCTGAGTTATGACGAGAGCGCATTGGCCGTGGATGAAATCACGGTCGTGGTGCAAGTCAACGGCAAGCTGCGCGACAATCTCACGGTCTCCATTCACGCCGATGACGAGGCGGTGAAAAAGCTCGCGCTCGCTAGCGAGAGAGTGCAGAAATTCATGGAGGGCAAATCGGTGAAGAAAGTCATCGTCGTGCCGAAGAAGTTGGTGAATATTGTGGTGGGATGACTGAAGCACGGTTACGAAAAGTCAAGCCTCGGCAGTTTCAAGCTGCCGAGGCTTTTTTATTTACTGGAGCTCTTATCTATCTCACCAAAATAAGTTTCTTGCTCTGCACAAACTCGCCAGCGCGGAGGCGATAGATATAAACACCGCTCGCTAGCTCGCCCGCATGCCATTGCAACGCATGCTCGCCCTCCGATTGATTTTCATCAACCAGACTCGCGACTTCTTGTCCGGCGAGATTGAAGACTTTGAGTGTCACATGGCCGGCGCGCGCCAAGCCGTAGTGAATGGTTGTCGAAGGATTGAAGGGGTTGGGATAGTTTTGCGCGAGCGCGTATTGCGGCGATGGGCGCTGCGCTTTTTCTCCGACACGAGCCAAGCCGGCGGTTTGAGAATACTTGATCGTGGTTATAGTGCCTTGGTTTTGGCCATAGTCATTACGAGTTCCCATGACATACACATCGCCGGCCGAATTAACCGCTATAGCACTGGCATATGACGAGACGATCGGCGTGCCTCTGTAGCACGCCTGCCATTCTTGCGCGCCTTTCGTATTGTATTTCACCGTGACCAGATCAAAATTTGTCGAGGGAGTACAGCTATTGAACCCGGTGACGTAAACATTACGCGCTTGATCCAATGCCAGCTTTGTGCCTTGGCTAAAATCTTTATAAGCGGTTTTGAACTCGGCGGTCCATTGTTTTGCGCCGGCGGGGCCGTACTTGACGGTTTTGTAGATAATATCGTGGCCTGTCTCTCGATCATGCCCATATCCCGTCACATATGCATTGCCGCTCTCATCCACAGCTAAATCCGTGGCCACGTGATAGAAATGCGATTGCAGATCATAATGAAAGACGCTCCATTTCAGCTTGCCGTTTTGATCATACTTGATCACAGTGTAGTCGTTGCCGCCCGGCCCAATGACGTAAACGTTGCCGCGGGCATCGAGCTCAATGTCGTCACCGCGATCCCACGTGTCGTACGTGCGATTGTAGCGCGCTAACCATCGTTGCACACCTTGGGAATCGTATTTTATTGTAACGGCATCGGTTCTATAGCTTGGGCCGATACTAGAGCCGGTTACATAAACATCACCGGTGCGTGGGTCAACGGTGAGAGCATTGGCAAAGTCTTCTTTACCGGCGGCATCATAGCGTGCGACCCACTTTTGCTTTCCCGCCGCGTCATATTTCGCGGTGAAGTAATCGAAGTTTGTGTTCGAAACCAACATCGTGTAGCCCGCAATATAAACCTGACCGGATTTATCTACAACCATGCCGGTGAGGACGTCTCCTTGAGTATTCGGAGTAAGGAAATCCGCCGTCCATTTTTTCCTGCCGTGGATATCATATTTGATGATCACAGCGGATGCCGGGCTACCATCGCCAGGGTTGCTTTGGCCCGCGATATAAACATTGTTCGAATCATCCAAAGCTATCGCAACAGGATTTTCATAGGAGCTCTCGGATCTATGGTATCGCACTAGCCATTGGCGCGTACCTGCCGCATCATATTTGAAAGTCACAATATCCGTGCGTGGGTCTGAATTCCTGCTGTAGCCTGTGACATATACGTTACCGGTCTTGTCTGCCGCGAATGCGACGCCGGTAGCACTAGAGAAACGATTCGGGCCGTTGTACCGCGCGACCCATTTACGCGCGCCGCTGGAATTGTATTTGATCGTAATGAAATCAGGATCTCCACCTGAAATCGGTCCGGTCCCAGCCACATAAACGGTGCCAACCTTATCAACAAACAAATCGAGGAATTGGTCAGTAGGGCTATCGTCGCGCCAGAGCTGCTGCCCCGCGTGATCATATTTTGTCACGCCACCCTCGCGACCGCTCCGCATGAGATAAATATTTCCCCCCATATCAAGTGCAAGCGCAGAACCCGATTGGTTCATGAACCAAAGCTGCTCGCCGTTCACAGAGTATTTCAACGTGCCGCCGCTGCCGGTGACATAAACACTGCCCGCTTTATCCAAACGAATGTCGTAAGGAAAATCAGCATCAACAAAGCACGGCCCGTCATAACGCATAGACCACTTTTGTTTGCCGGAAGCGTCGTACTTCACCGTGTGATAATCAACGTCATCAGACACTCTAGGATTTGTGTTGAATTTGTGATAGCCGGTGATATAAACACTGCCGGAATCATCCAGAACAAAAGCTTGCGACTGGCCAGTGTAGCTCGTGTTCCAAAGTATCTTGCCAAAAGGAGTATACTTCGTAACGCCGGTTTCCAAAACATACACGTTGTTCGCGCGATCAACAGCGAGGCGCTTTCCTGCAACATGATTCGACCACTTTTCTTGGCCGAGCTTATCGTATTTTATCGTGCCGCGAAAGCCGGTGACGATGATATGCCCGGCAGGAGTGATGGCGATGTCATTCATCCCCACATAGAAATTTGACCCGCCCTGCCCTGGATAGCGCGCGACCCATTGCTCCACACCCGCGGCATTATATTGAATCGTGGCGTACTCATACGAGCCGTTGGCTCCCGCGCTCGTGCCAACGACGTAAACATTGCCGCGCTTGTCCACCGCAATCGCATTGGCTTGATCATCGCCGTCGCTCGGGCCATTGTAGTGCGCTGCCCATTGCTCAAGTCCAGCGTCATTATATTTGACGATGGCATAATCAAAGTGACCATTCGCGCCTCGCATTCGCCCAGCCACCCGGGCCCCGATCCGTGGACCCTCCTGGCG
>CAYNDW010000022.1:0-14769 GCA_964395375.1 uncultured Cytophagia bacterium | reverse complement strand
CACGTAAACGTTGCCGGAGTCATCTCGTGTCACGGCATTCGCATCATCGTCGCTTTGAATTTTTCGAGAGGCGAAATTTTTAAGCCAGGCTCTTTGCACGCCGTTGCCAAAGGTTTCTTTGCAGACGCAGTCGAGCTTCTCTGTTTCATCAAGGAAGGAAGCCGACTCCGGAAAGAGCCCCATGTTCTTCTCTTGAGAAAGTGTTCGAGATTGAAACGAAAAGGCGAAGCCGAGTTGTGCCGCAAACAAAAAAATGGTGATAAGAGTTTTCATAAACCCGCCTATGAAATGAATGCTGGTGCCCGACTCGAAATGTGGAAGTTGGGGAGGTGTTCTTAGTGATTAAAATATACGGCGGTTGTTGCTGGGATGCAGAAAAAACGGCGCTAAAAATAGCCGTGGTGTCGAGGAAGTTGATGAATGTCGTGATGGGAAAATGCGCGCGCTGAAACCTATTGTTGCTTTTCTCGCGCGACGAGTTTTTTGCAATTTAAAATTCGGCGCAGTACATTACACCAACGAACAGCAAACCAATCTCAATCACTCGAAGGATCCAATATGCGCCCGTTTCTCCTTGCTATTATACTGTTCATTATGTTCCAGACCTTGCCCGTACATGCGCAATTCACGCTCTCCGGGGAATTGCGCATGCGCGCGGAAGTGCGCAACAATGCGGACTTCAACTCCGACCGGCTCGACGGCACGGCGCAAGTGTTCAATCGCATGCGCCTCGGCGTGGCGCGCGAGTTTGAACGCGGCGTGAAAGTGTTTGTGCAACTGCAAGATTCGCGCATTTGGGGCGAAGAGGGTTCAAGCTTGAATGCGCTCGGCAATGTGGATTTGAACCAAGCCTATGTGCAAATCGAGCGACTCGCGGGTTTGCCCATTGATATTCGCCTCGGGCGGCAGCCTCTGGCTTTTGGCAATGAAAGATTGGTGGGAAAGTATGATTGGCACAACGTGGGTCGCGCGTTCGATGCGATGAACATGCAAGTAGGGCATGTTGAACAAAAACTCAATCTGTGGCTTGCGCAAGTGCGCGATCACACGGCGCCCCTCGTCGCACGCAATCAAGAATTTGCCGGCGCCTACTTCTCTTCGCAACACCTCTTCCCTTTCACGCTCGACGCCTATTGGCTTTTGCTCTATGACGCGCGCAACTTTGAATCCGTTGCCAATCCCGCGATGCCGGGCCGGCAGGATGAGCCGTCTTATGATTTGACGCTGCACACCTTCGGCTTGCGTTTGAGCCGCGCGACAGGTCGGAACGTGCAATTCGATTTCGAAGGCGCATATCAATTTGGCAGCAGCGGATTTCAAGACATTCGCGCGTATGCCTTCGCGCTCAATGCGAGCTATGTTTTCGCCATGAAATGGCGGCCGGCATTGCATGTCGGCTACATGCTCGGTTCCGGCGATCAACAAAGCAATGACGGCAAAAGTGAAACCTTCGCGAATCTCTTTCCCAACGCGCACGGCTTGCTTGGGGCGATGGATTATGCTTCATGGAGCAACATCTCCGCGCCGAAGATCGGCTTCAACTTTTCGCCGCGCGCGAAGTTTTCTTTTGGGGCAGAGTATTGCGCGCTCGCTTTGCAAAACGAGCACGATGCATGGTATCGCGCCGGCGGCTTCAACATTGGCACGCCGCAAGAATTTTATCGCAAAGCCGTGCCGGGCGTGGGCAAACGCTTGGGGCAGGAAATGGATTTGCACGCGGACTACGTTTATCGCGAACGTCTCGATTTGAAAATGGGCGTGAGCAAATTTTTCGTAGGAGAATTTATTAAGAAGACGGGCGGCTTGCGCGCGGATGATTCGTTCTGGGCCTATTTTGCGGTGGAAGTAAAATTCTAAGCCGGATTTGCTAAAAGCCCAATTGGAACGATAACTTGCTCTCGCCTTCGCCATATGCGCTCTCGGTCACCTAGTTCATCATCTCTCAACCCGCGCCAAGACGGAACCCTCTATTAAAACGTTTTGGCTTATCTCAGCAAGAAACTATGAGCAACAAACTCGCCTCCCTCGAACAAGAAATCCGACAGCTCGGCGAACAACTCAATCATATTGAGAATGTCGTAGTCAACGCGCGGCGCAGGCTGGATGCGCTGCAAGCAGAGCTAACCGCGGAGCGCATACAGATTGAGGCATCGATTCCAACACTCCCAACAACTCCGCTTGTCGAACCACCGCGGACTCCAATTCCATCACTGCCCGAACCGCCACCTTCTTCGTCGCATGTTTCCTCGGGCGCCGCAAGCAAACAAAAAAATCGCGAATGGGAAGCCCTCATCGGCGGCAATTGGTTCAACAAAATCGGCATTGCGGCCATCATTCTCGGCGTTGCGTTCTTCTTGCGCTACGCTATTGAGAATGATTGGATCAACAACACGGGAAAGGTGCTGCTCGGCATTGTCACCGGCTTGGCCTTCATTGCCGGCGGCGAGCGTTTTCAAAACCAGCGGCTCAAAGTTTTCGCGCGCGGGCTAACCGGCGGCGGCGCGGCGATTCTTTATCTCTCACTCTACTTCGCATTTCAAGTTTATCAGCTCCTCTCGCAAACGCTCGCGTTCGGTTTCATGGCCCTCGTGACCGCGGGCATGGTCGCGCTGGCGTTGCGCCACGCTTCCCGCACGATTTTACTCTTTGCGATGTTCGGCGGATTTCTCACGCCGTTTTGGTTGAGCACCGGCGCGGTACGGCCCGTCGCGCTGTTCACGTACATCGCCATTCTCGATCTCGGCCTCGTCGCCGTGGCGTTGCGCCATAGTTGGCGTTTCGTGAACAGCCTGTGCTTCCTCGCTACCACGGCTTTGTATTTCGCCTGGTATGAAGGGTATTACACCGCAAGCCAATTTTGGATCGGCGAAATTTATCTCACCATCTTCTATCTCGTCTTTGCCGCGCTCGCGTTTTTCATCAACCTTGTGCAGCGCAAACCCGCGCAGCCGCTTGATGCGCTTCCTATTCTCGGCAGCGCTTTCTTTTTCTTCCTCGGCAATCTCGCGCTGCTCGGTTCCATTGACGCGGAAGACTATCACAGTTTGCTCTGCGCTGTTATGGCGTTGCTCTACGGCGGCTTGAGTTATGTTGCCCTGCGCCGCGTGCGCGAAGACAAGTTGCTCGCGCTGTTGCTGATGGGCGCGGCCACGGTTTTTCTTACGCTCTTCTTCCCATTTGAATTTAACGAGAAGTGGCTGCCGCTCGCGTGGCTGCTTGAAGGCCTCGTGCTGTTGCACATTGGCTTGTATCTTCGCCTCACTGCGCTGCACGGCCTCGGCGGCGCGATTTGGAGCCTCGCCATATTGGCGCTCGCTGCACAGACGATGGATGCGTCGCAAGCAACAACGTCGCGGCATCTCTATGCGACATTCTTCACCGCAAGCGCGGCAATGTTTCTAGCGCTGGCCGCGCAAAGCCGACTCACATTCAAATCGGAAGGCATATGGTTCACGCTGCAACGCGCCCTTGAAATTATCACTCTGTTGCTCTTGCCTTTTCTGCTCGCTGAATATCGCAGCGATCTTGCATTGCTGGGCTTCGCGTTCGTTCTTTTTCTTTTTATAAAAATACCGCAACTCACTAGCGCGGCATCTGCAACCGCCGCGCTCTACTTCATTCCGCTCGCGGCCGTGCTCGTCTTCATGAATGAGTTCGATCCGAGTTGGCTGGCGTTCGCCGATTATCGACTGATTTTGAATCCGCGTTTTCTGTTTTATTGCGGCATCGCCGCCATGCTCGCTTATTATCTTTTGCAAAAAGAAAAATTCGCGCCGTTCGCCGCCTCGCCCGCGGGCTTTGAGCTGTTGCTGAAGGGGAGCGGCCTCGCCATTATCGTCGTGCTCTTCGCGGCTCTCAGTTTAGAGACGATGAGCTTCTACCAATTCCGCGAGGAGCAAACCGGCGCGGAGCTTTATGCGCCCAAACATTTCGCGCTCTCTTTGGTTTGGTCGATCTATTCGCTCGCGCTGTTGGGCCTCGGCCTGTGGAAACGAATGCTAGCGCCGCGTTTGGCCGCGCTCAGTATCTTCGCGCTCACACTGCTCAAAGCGCTGTTCGTCGATTTCTGGCTCATCGACAAACTCTATCGCATTATCTCCGCCATTGCCTTCGGCGCGATACTCGTGTACGTGTCGTATCTTTATCAACGCCATCGCGATAAAATCATTGCCGTGGTCACGGGGAAGGAGACGTCCGAGTGATGGATTGTTGGAGTGATGGAGTGATGGAGTCTTGGAGTAATGCTTATCATTAATCCATCACTCCAACACTCCAACACTCCAACACTCCAACACTCCGATACTCCAATACTCCAGCGCACAAACGAGGAGGTTCACATTTCAACAGCACCAACCCCAAAAGAGTTTGGCTGTCTGCACGGCCTGCGCGTGCTCGATCTTTCGCGCGTGTTGGCCGGGCCGTTTTGCACGCAATTGCTCGGCGACATGGGCGCGGAAATTATAAAAATCGAGCAGCCGGGCAAAGGCGATGACACGCGGCAATGGGGCCCGCCGTGGTTTCACGGCGAGTCCGCGTATTATCTCAGTTGCAATCGCAACAAGAAAAGTGTGACGATCAATTTCAAGCACCGGGCCGGGCAGGATTTGATTCGGCGTATGGTTGAGCATGCCGAGGTCGTGGTGGAAAATTTTAAGCCCGGCGCTTTAGAAAAATACGGCTTGGATTATGAACGGCTGCGCTTGCGCAATCCGCGCCTCATCTATTGCTCCATCACCGGCTATGGCCAAACCGGCCCGTACAAAGATTTGTCGGGTTATGATTTCATCGTGCAAGCGCAAGGCGGCATCATGAGCATCACGGGCGAGGCCGAGGGCGAGCCGTGCAAAGTGGGCGTCGCGATTGGCGATATCATGGCGGGCATGTATGCGGCGAATGCCATTCTCGCCGCGCTCGTGCAGCGCCAACAGAGCGGCATCGGACAGCATATCGATCTCGCGTTGCTCGATTCCCAAGTCTCGTGGCTCGCGAATGTCGCGATGAATTATCTCGTTTCGCACGAGCCGCCGCAGCGTTATGGCAATGCGCATCCCAACCTCGTGCCGTATCAACCTTTTGCCACGCTTGACGGGCACATCGCGATTGGCGTCGGCAATGACGAGCAGTTCCGCCGCTTGTGCTCGCAACTCGGCCGCGAAGACTTGGCGGCTCATGCTTCATATCGCACGAATGCTTTGCGCGTCGCGCATCGCGAAGCGTTGATTGCGGAATTGCAAAACGAGTTTCGCAAGCGCACCACCGGCGCATGGCTCGCTTTGATGGCGCCTGCGGAAATTCCCGCGGGCCGCATCAACACCGTGCCGGAAGCGCTGAACAATACGCATGTGCGCGCGCGCGACATGGTGCAACATGTTCCGCATGCTTCCGGTGAGTTGGTGCCCCTGCTCGGGCCGGTGGCAAAATTTTCCGCTACGCCTTCGGCGATTCGTTTGCCGCCGCCGCTGCTGGGGCAGCATACGGAAGAAGTGCTGGGGGATTGGTTGGGGATGAGTGCGGATGAGGTGGAAGCGCTGCACAGTGAAGAGGTTATTTGAAAGATGTTCTGCGTTTAACGGAAACTCGATTGCGCCACCTCTGTTTGTCATTCTGGAAGAATCTTTTCTAGTGCTCTGCACACCCTCCCAGGATTTTTCTCCAGTGCTCAAAAGGATTCCTCCTGAATGACATCTTCTGGGAGGCGCGAGTAAAATCACAGTATTGATCCTACTATGTTCGACAACATGACCTCCATCCACAAAATGCGGCATCTGCTCAAAGGCATGCCGAAAACTTCTTTTCCTAAAAACAAAATTCGCGTGTTGCTGCTCGAAGGTTTGCATGAAGCGGCGCTCGACAAACTCCAAGCGGAAACCTATCACGTGGAGGCATTGCCGGGCGGCTTGCATGAAGATGAGTTGTGCGCGAAGATCGAGACCGTGCATTTGCTCGGCATTCGCTCGCGTACGCAGGTGACCGCAAAGGTGCTCGAGCACGCGCGGCGGTTGTGGGCTATCGGCTGCTATTGCATCGGCACGAATCAAGTCGATCTTGCGCAAGCGCGGCGGCAAGGCGTCGCGGTGTTTAATGCGCCCTACAGCAACACGCGCAGCGTGGCCGAATTGGTGATTGGCGAGATTATCATGCTCATTCGCCGCGTGTTTGAAAAAAGCAAAGCCGCGCATAACGGCATTTGGGACAAAAGCAGCAGCGGCAGTTTTGAAGTGCGCGGCAAAACCTTGGGCATCGTCGGCTATGGCCACATCGGTTCCCAAGTTTCCATTCTCGCCGAGGCCTTGGGCCTGAACGTGATTTATTATGACCTCGTCGAGAAGCTGCCGATGGGCAATGCGACTTCGGTTGCGGCGTTGGAAGAGCTTTTGCGCCGCGCGGATATCGTGACGCTGCACGTGCCCGAAGATCGCAACACGATCAACATGATGGCCGCGCCGCAATTCGCTTTGATGAAAAAAGGCAGCTACTTTTTGAATTTGAGCCGAGGCCGCAACGTGGTCTTACGCGATTTGCGCGAAGCGATTTTGGCGGGGCACATTGCGGGCGCAGCCGCGGATGTTTTCCCCGAAGAGCCTAAGACGAATCAAGAAGTGTTTGCGAATGAATTGCAGGGCTTGCCCAATGTGATTCTCACGCCGCACATCGGCGGCAGCACGCTCGAATCGCAGAAAGATATTGCCGTCAAAACCAGCGAAAAGTTGATCAGCTACATGAACACGGGCACTTCCATTGGCAGCGTGAATTTTCCGGAAGTACAATTGCCCATTTTGGGCGAGCGCCATCGCGTGTTGCACATTCACCAAAACGTGCCCGGCGTAATCTCCGAGTTCAGCAAGATCGTCGCGAATCTCGGCCTCAACATCGAAAGTCAAATTCTAAAGACCGAGGAAGACATCGGCTATTTGGTGACGGATGTGAACCGTTTGGTCGATCGGCAGGTGATTGAGGAGTTGAAGAAGCTGGAAGTGACGATTAAAGTGCGGGCGTTGTATTAGAAGACTCCCGCTTGTGTGAGAGTATTTTTTTCACTACCATCGCGCATCAATTTGGAGGCTATACAATGTCCACGAACCATGACCCTAAAAAAATTGTCGCCGATCTTGTGCAAGACCACTTTGAGATCGAGACGGAACTCGAACAAATTGTTTGGTTAAAAAAAGGACCGACACATGAAATTCGCTTGCTGGAAATCAATCCGAATACTGCGGCGACTGGCATGGTAGAAGCCTTTGGTTTCGCCCCCTCGGTCGACGTGCCATATCCGCTTCGAATTGCCGAAATTACACCGCAAGAATGGGAGCGCGTTCAAAAAGGTGTAATCCCGCTTCCGGAAAACTGGTCACTTGAAGGCGCCGAAATCTATGCTCGGGAGCATGTTTTCGCATGAGCCAAACACGCGATTGGAGCAACGCCTTTTTGGAGCAAGCACGCTCTGATTGGCAAGCTTACCACCACGTTCATCATTCGATCTTGCCGCCATGCCATACTCTGTATTATCTTCAAATGTCCACCGAAAAACTCGCCAAAGCGGCGTTGATGGCAGGCGGCATGAAACCGGATGAGATCGGCAATAGCCATTTGGCATTTTCAAAATTTCTGCACCTCGCCTTTCGGAACCGCAACCTTCGCTTGGAGATGGGGATGTCGGGCGCGCAATTACGAATGCATTTCGCCCACCTCCTTCCCTTAGCAGATGCAATCGAACGCTTGGCTCCGGCTCTCTCACGTGGCGGAATAAACCCCGAGTATCCGTGGGAGGAGCCAAACGGAATTGTGCATACTCCGGCAATTTATCAATTTAAATTAGCGCAAGACCTAAGCACTCCCAAAGGCGTAAATCTGCTCAAGGACATTGGATTGATGCTGAAAAATTTCGAAAAGCTCTTTGGATAAACAAAAAAGACGGAAAGGAACAACCAAGACCAATCGTCCGCGATTAAGCTCGTTACGCGACACGACAACAGCCGGCCGCTCCCAGCCTTCATTAAAGAATGTTTTCGAGATTTCTCCCTGGTGAGGATAATCCGTCATTCTTTCTCCGCTTCTTGCAGTTGTTTAGCCAATCTTCCACGTGACGTCCGCACAAACGCCACATCTTCGTTTTCGATAGCCTCGGAAAATTTACTAGCAATACTTTTACTCGCCGGCTCAAGCAGGGTAATGACAACGCGCCCACCATCCGAGATCCGCATGGATTCCGGGAGTCGCACCATGCCGCTTTGAACAACACCTTGCATCGTAATCATTTTCAGCTCCGTGTTTTCAGGTTTAACTGCAGCTTGCTGAAAACAATCTCCGCAAAAAAATCGAGATAAAGGCAACAGGATTCTTTACCGCAGCACCGTCATCACCCGCGTTTGGCGATTCAACGCGGCCGTAAGCGTAAAGTCGCCCTGTTTGATCTCTTCCAAAATCTCAAGCGCGTACAGATATTTTCCGCTGGGCACGGCTTCGGCGTTGTCGTCGCGACCGTTCCAAATGAGCGGATGCGTGCCTGCGGATAAAACGCCGTCGTGCAACGTGCGCACGGCTTGGCCGAGCATGTTATAAACTTTTACGACGACGCGTCCCTCCTGGCGCAAACGGCATTCGATGACGGTTTGCGTCGCGCCGGAATTGAGGCGAAGCGGGTTGGGATAATTATTCGCCAACTCGTAGAGCTGGGGCTGCTCATTCTGGCCCGCGCCGTTCAACTCCAAATCATCGACGAGCACGAAGTACATGTTCAACGCTGCGCTCGTCTGCACTCCATTCGCCAGATTGGCCCCAAGTTGCACCCGCCCCGGCGAGAAACGACCTTTCCACACTTTCATCTGCACGCCGCTCCCGCCGGGCAGAGCAACTCTGATCTTCTGATTGTTATCGACAAAATTATCGCGCAACCATTGCGGCACTTCTTCCGCGCGGCTGTCATAAGCCACATACACGTCCGCGAGGTGATTGAGATTGAACTCGAAAAAGTGTTCGGCCTTCATTTGTCGGTCGCGGTTCGCCGTGCGAAACATAAGCTTATTGCGCAAGCGCATCGGCACGTGCGTCACCGTCGCGGCGAAATCCATGTAATGCCTTTGGCCGACGCGCAGCGTGTCCATGAGAAAATAGGCCGGCGTCCACGCCGAGATCGTGAGGTTGCCGTTCTGCTTATCGCCCGAACCTTGCAAGCTGTAAGGCAAGCGCAAAGTATCCGATATGCCATTGGCATTGGAAGAAGCATCGACGATGCCGCTGAGGCTCAGCAAGTAGGTTCTATTGTAAACATGTTCGGTCACGGTGAGCGTGACTTCCTGCTCGAAGGCGTCCAAACGCGCGGCGACGACGCGCATATTTTCATTGAGGCGATAATTGTTCGTATTCTCCGCGGAAGCCGGCGTGATGCGTTCATCAAACGTAATGACCAGCGTCGTCAAGTTCGTCAACGCGACGGAGGTGACCCGCGCCGGCTGAATGTCGTTCGCCACGAAAGTATACGCATGCGTGGAAGCGGCGCTCATCACATTGGGAGGCGTCGCGCGATCGGCAAGCCGGCGCACGGTCATTTGATAAGTCACGCCGTCGACCTGAGGGCTGGTATTCAACAACACGCCGCGCTCGTCGCTATGCAGCGTCACACTGCTAAGATTGACGCCTTGATCGATGCTGTAATTGGCCAAATTTTCCGCGCTGCCGCGCGTGACGGCTTCATCGAAACGCAGTTCGACTTTGGTGTGATCCAGCGCGCGCACTTCGACAACTGCCGGCGGTTTGCGGTCTCCCAGGGTGAATTGATAGCTCGTGTTTGCCGGCAAGGCAATGCTATTGGCCGGCGTCGCGCGGTCGAAAATGTTTTGCACACTCAGCGTATATGTTGTGCCGTCCGCTTGTTTGGCCGTGTTCAAAATAACCGTGCGGGAATTGGTTTGCAAAATGGCGGCGTTGATCGCAAGCGCAGGCTGAAAACCGTAGTTGGAAATTTTCACCGCCGACGCCGCAGTGATAGGCTCGCTGAATTGCACCTCGACTTGGTTTTGATCGAGCGCGCGCGCACTGACGAGTGTCGGCGGCGTCGTATCCGGAACGCGGAATTGGTAATTCTTCGTGGCGGGCGTGGCGATGGCATTCGGCGGCGTCGCGCGGTCTTGAATGTTTTGTACGCTCAGCGTATACGTTGCGCTATCGACATGCGATGTCGTTGCCAAACGCACCGTGAGGCCGTCCGCTTGCAAAGCGGCAGCGCTGATTTTTACCTGCGGCGCAATGTTGTAATTCGAAACTTGCTCGGCAGAGGCCGCAGCAACCAACTCGCTGAAGCGCACCTCGACCTGATCCGCCGCGAGCGCGCTCACCCGCACCAACGTGGGCGCAATGTTATCCGGCGTATGAAACTCGTAATTCACAATGGTGGGCGAAACAATTTTATTGGCCGGCACGGCGCGGTCGATAACGTCCTTGACGGTCAACGTATATGCTTTGCCGTCGAGGTGGGGCGAGGTGGTCAAAATAACGGTGCGATTATCGGCTTGAAGCACGGCCTGCGTGACAACGATTTGTGGCGTGATCGAGTAGTTGCCAAGTTTCTGCGAAGAGCTTAGCGTCACCGGCTCGCTGAATTTTACCTCAACTTGGTTTTGCGCGAGCGCCTTCGCGCGCACAATCGTCGGCGGCGTCTTGTCGGTGCTCGGAACTTGCGCCGACACTTCCACGGAGTATGCGCTTTCGTTATGCGCGGTATCATAAGCCGTCACCACGAAGTAATATGTTTGCCCTTCGACGAGATTGCTGAAAACGTATTTCAGCGCAAGCTTCGCGTCAACCTGTTGCGTATAACTTCCCGCGGCTTGACCATAATGAATTTTGTAGCCTGCGAGATCAGGCTCCGTGTTCCCGGCCCAACTCACAGTGAGATTGCCGGCCCAAGCCTCGGCGTAAAATGTTATTTGCACCAGACACGCGAGGCTCAGCGCATAGAACCACGCGAACCGAAAAAAGACCTGGCGTTTTTTCCAAACATGAAAGAAAGCGGTAACCACAGGCATTGCGTAACAACCTCCAAACGATAGTCGAGCCTACCATCATTGCCGCCGTGCAGCGCTCTATTTTCGGCGGCAACACTTCAGTTATCCGATTATGCTTCGCGCAGCAATGCCGCGATTATTGGTGGGCAACGTAACGCAGGCTGGTCTGCCCCGGAAGGGAAGCGTTACTCCACCCGTGACTGCGGCATCATTTCGCGCAGCCGCTCAAGGCAAAGCCGGTGCCAAGCAGCAAACCTGTTTGGGTGACACAGCAAATGCAATAAACGTGAGGCGCTGCTAGCAGCGCGCAGCGAGCGGCCTTGGCAGGATTACTTCGCAGTAATTCGAAAGCGTAGAATGAAATTGTTAGGCGAGAAAAACAAAACGAGCGTCAACGAATTTTTGCGCTCGTTTAGATCGCACCAGCGCGTGCGCAAAGACCACACGGGCGAATCTGATCAAACTTTTTTTCAGGCGGGGGAATTGTTTCGCGCGCAGACGATTGTATCACAGACGATAAATGTCCATAGCGCGTATCATATCAAACTTACAAAACCATAGCGCGCGTGCGCCGCAATCCCGAAGGTCAGTGGTTTCACCAAAAGGCGCTTATTGGGGAAGATGGTTTTCCAGCAACGCCGCAAGCTGCCCGGCTTGAAACGCGCGCGAAAACGTTTCCGCCTGCGCCGGCGCCGCAGGCAAAGTATCGTGATGAAACTCCGCGTAAAAAGCGAGCAAGCTGCGCGCAATGTCGGCGATTGCCTCAAACGCACAATAACGGCAAGCCGCGTGCTCCAACAAAATGCGCATGCCTTCGATTTGTTCTCCGATGGCGAGCACCGGCTTCTGCGCGGCTAGATATTCAAACGTCTTGCTCGGAATAATCGTATCGCTCACGCCGGCCGAGACAATATACACGAGCACCTCGGCTTGTTGAAATGAAGCCACTGCTTCTTCATGCGAAACATAGCCGCGCCAATTCAAATACGCCTCCAAATCATGCTGGCGCACCCAATTGAGAAACTCTCCCGTCAAATCCGCGCCCACAAAATTGAGCCGCACTTCGGCGGGAGAAAGCTGTGCGATGTCCACGAATTGTTTGAAGCCGGCGAGGAAAGTTTGAGGAATCGTATAGGCTGAGATTGAACCGACAAAAGCCAACTCGAAACGCTCGTGCGGCGGCGCGGCGAGCATCGGAAAATCCGCCGGATCATAGCCGTTCGGAATATAGAAACTCGTGCCCGCTTTGCGCGCTCCGGTCTGTTCCAGTTGTTTGAGCAAGCCTTGCGAAACCGCGGTGAGCAGATGCGCTTTACGCGTAATCCAGCGCTCCAGCTTGCGCTGCAGATAACGATGCAGGCGCGTCGGCGCTTGCGTGGCTTCATCCAACAGCCACGTGTCCCGAAAGTCCGCCACCCAACGAATGTTGAGTATTTTTGCAAGAAGCCAACCGGCGAGATGCGCGGAATGAGGCGGCCCCGAACTGAGCACGAAAGGTATTTTGTGTTTGCGAATTTCTTTCCACGCGCGCCACGCCGCGAACGGCGCCCACAGCATGCGCGAGTCCGGCAGCAAAAACCAATAGAGCAAATTGCCCAAACCGCGCTGCCGCGCCGGTGAAGGCGCACTTTTTTTGCCAAGCAGATGAAACACGCGCGCCGGATCGAGCGAGCCGGTGCGAAGAATTTTCATGCCGCGCAGCTCTTCGAGCAAGCTTTCATCTTGCGCATAGTAAATGATCGGCTTCACGGTTACAACGGTTACCTCCCAGCCCGCGGCTGAAAGATACTTGCTCCATTTCGCCACGCGCTGCGTGCCGCCCATGCCGAGCGGAGGAAAGTAGTAAGCGAGGAAGAGTATTTTGCGATTCACGAGAGGCTTGCGTTTTCCCTTGTCTTAAAAGTATGCTTGGGAAAGAATGATTGACGTTTGAGGGGTTGCTCGTTGATGAAATATATCGCTTGAGAATTATTTTGGAATGTTTCTCTTTAAAGTGTCATTCTGGAAGAACCTTCCCTCGCACTCGGTATTCGGCTCAAAACAGGCGGTGGTGTTACAAATCAACTCGTAACGAGTATAGCTGCCTGATCCTTTGATATTACTCCGAACGAAATATAGGTTACACCCTCCTCGCCTGTCATTCAGAAGGAATCTTTTTACTCGCTGGAGATACTGCCGCGTGCTTAAAAAGATTCCTTCTGAATGACAGCGCTAGAGGTTCAAAGTGTAACCAATTTTGTGCTTCGAGTAGTAACTCATTTGAGCTTCCCGAAAACTTCTTGGTGTGAGAGCACGCGGCCATGCCG
This sequence comes from uncultured Cytophagia bacterium, assembly GCA_964395375.1. Taxonomy (GTDB): domain Bacteria; phylum Zhuqueibacterota; class Zhuqueibacteria; order Zhuqueibacterales; family Zhuqueibacteraceae; genus JABWAN01. The sequence continues at coordinate 1,463 of CAYNDW010000022.1, read as the reverse complement.
ATAATCCTCGCGCGCGGCGCGGATGCTTGCGAGATACTTTGGACTTGTGGCCGCCAAGAGGTCTTCCAAAAAGGCCTCACGTTCGCGCTTCTTCATTTTTTTTACGGCGACAATGATTTGGATTGAAGAGATTGGAAGCGACACGAGCTTGCTATTGAAATTTTTTTTGGCCCTGCTTGTAGAGCGAGACTCGAGACTGGCGCGTTTTTTAAGCGTCGTGGTTTTCATCTATATTCTCCTTTTTCAGAAACATTGATGCGATGAAGATAAGGAGCGTTAGCGGGAAATACAATTGGCAATTGCGTTCACGGAGTGTATCCAGAACTAAAAAGGCCTAACGCGGAGCGACAAGTTGGAGGAGTAGCGGCATTACCGATTTTGAAAGTCAAAACTTATAAGGGATGTTCCCATTCTGCAAATTCAGATTTCGACTAGCACGCAAAAAATCTATTGCGACCGCACGGGTGTTTTTCTATCTTCTTGCCACTCCGACACCGGCTTTTGGGTTTTCCCGATTCGCATCCCAACCACGCAAGCAGCGCAATGGCCCTCAAAAAATCCGAACGCAATTTCTCCGGCGCGAAAAGCTCTAACGCGTATGACGCAACGCAGACGAGCCGCAACCCAAAGCTTTCTGGAAGCGAATTTTTCAAATATAGCGGATAAAGAAAAAGCTCTATCCGCTATATTCGCGAAATCCGCTTACAAAAACTTTTTTTGCAATGAATCACCTTTAATTCGCCTAACCTCGCTTCCGCGGAGGCTTGAGTTTCTTTTATAAACAGAAGAGAACAACATGCGCCAAATTTTTATTACCCGCCACGGCGGGCCGGAAATGCTGCAAGTTCGTGAAGCGCCGAACCCCGCGCCGCAAGCCGGCGAAATTGCGATTGCCGTGCAAGCCACCGGCATCAACTTCGCGGATATCATGGCGCGCAAAGGTTTGTATCCCGATGCGCCAAAGCCGCCTTGCGTCGTGGGCTATGAAGTCGCGGGCGAAATTGTCGCGGTGGGTGCAGGCGTGAAAAAATTTTCTCCCGGCCAACCTGTGCTTGCGATGACGCGCTTTGGCGGCTATAGCGATTATGTGTGCGTGCCCGCCTTCCAAGTTTTTGCCAAGCCCGAAGTTTTGACCATGACAGAAGCCGCGGCCGTGTTGGTGACCTACGTCACGGCGTATCAACTCATGGTCGTGATGGGTTCGTTGCGGCCGGGCGAGACCGTGCTCATTCATAACGCGGGCAGCGGCGTTGGCCTCGCCGAGCTTGATCTTGCGAAGAAGATCGGCGCGAAGACGATTGGCACCGCGAGCGCGAGCAAACATGCTTTCTTGCGCGAGCGTGGTTTCGACTACGTGATTGATTATCGCACGCAAGATTGGCTCAAAGCCGTGCTCGAACTCACGCACGGTCGCGGCGTGGAACTCGTGCTCGATCCAATTGGGGGCGCGCATTGGAAAAAAA
>CAYNDW010000021.1:0-21393 GCA_964395375.1 uncultured Cytophagia bacterium | reverse complement strand
CGCCGCTTTGGGTGTCATCACTGCGCAAATCGCCGCTGTTTAATTCCACGCCGAGAATCTTGCCGGTGATCGTATTGGTCCCGGTGGCGCTGCCGGTCTTGCTCACTTCGAAACGCAGCACACGCGTTTCAGCTTCGGCCAACACATTGCCGCCGCCCGTGAACGCGAGCGGATATTTGATTTGATACCCATTGCGCGAAGCCAGATCGATGCGCGTTTGCGTCGTGTCGCTAAAATCGAAGCGCACCTCGCTCTCGCCGATATTCTTCACGCTCATATCCACAAACCACGGCTTGGTTTGATTGCGCGTGACGTTCGGCTGCGAAGGTTCGAGCGCAAGAATTTGCAACTCGCCGGGCGTTTGCACGATGAAGCCGCCGCTACTGCCGTCACTGGTCACGCGCAACTTGTTTTGGTTGGATTGATCTGTCAACCACACGCGGCCGATCACCGTGGTCGGCCCGAGCTTAATGCCCGTGGTGCGAATATCGAAACGCAACGAATCCGTGGCTTGCGCCGCCAAGGTCGTGCTGTTCACGCCCGCAAAACGCAGCGGACTGATAATCTCATATTCGCGCGTCACATCTTGGCCGTTGAGCAATTGCGCGCGGGCGCTATCCAACGAAACCGCGAACCCGCCGTTGTTGCGCACGGCCATCATCATGAACCAATCTTTTTGCATCTGCCGCGTCACCGTCGTCTGGCTCGCGCGCATGCTAATGATTTGCAATTGGCCCGGCTGCACCACTTGCACGCTGTCGCTCAAAATCAGATTCGGTTGAAAGCTGTTGCCGTTCTGCGTGCCGCGTATTTCCACCGTCACAGGATATTTTCCCGCAGCCATATTCGCCGGAATTGCCGTGTTCACAAACGTCAGCAACGTCGAGTCATTCGGCGGCACGGTCACATTAAAATTCAAATCCAGTTTCGCCGCAAACGTGTTCGCGCCTTGCGTGAACAACAGCCGCGTGGGCGAAAGCAAATTCAACGTCGCGCTGCCGGTGTTTTTCACTTTCACGCGAAACGCATACTGGCTGCCAATATTTGGCGTCTTCGGCTCCAAACTTTTCGCAATGTAGGTGATATTCGGCTGCCCTTGCACGGTCACGCTCGTCGCATTTTCCGTGACGTTCACATTCGCATTGCTGTTGCTCTCCGTCGCCGCAACTTTTGCCCAAAGCTGCACCACGCCCGCGTTCAATCCCGTCGCCGTAATATTGAAGCGCAAACTATCGGTGCTGTTGCCTGCCAAAATTTTTGAGGAAGTGCCCAACCAATTCTGCGGGTTCAAACCAGCCGTATAGCCGCTTTGAAATTGAGTCCCGAGACGGAAACGCAAATTCGTGGAGGTATCAACCTTCACCGCAACCTGACTCTCGCCCGTGTTCTGCACCACCACAAAAACCTGCCACGCGTTGGTTTGCCCCGCGGTCACGAGCGTTTGCGAAGCGCGCACGGATTTAATCACCAAACGCGCCGGGCTTTGCGCGAGCACCGTCCCGTTGCCCGTAGTGGAAATTACTTTGCGATTGCTGTTCAATTCCGTGCCGCGCGTGCTCACAATGATCGGCAACGGCTGCGCGCTGAATTGATCGCCGGTCTTCGTGACCGTGATCACCAGTGATTTGGTTTCGCCTTGTTCAAGCAAAGAGTCGCCATCGCTAAAACGCAGCGGTTTATTGTAGAGGTAATTGACGTTGTTGCCGATGCTGATATACGTCGAGTCTTTGTGAAGAAAGCGCACCGTACTGCCGCCGGTGTTTGTCACGCGCGCGGTCACGGTCCATTGCGCCGTTTGTCCGGCAGTCACGCTCGGTTGTAAAGTGATGAGAGCATCGCGAATCTCCATCGTGCCCGGCGTTTGAATATTCACTTCGCCGCCGCCGCCGTTGTTCGTGTTCGCGAACACGTCGAGGCCGCTCGCGTCGCGCCCTTGCGCAAAGCCGGAGATCGCAGCCGCGCCGTCTTTTATCCCGGTTTGATTAACACCAAACGTGAGCGTGCCTATCGCATTGCCGCCGAGCACGACTCCGCCGCCGTCGAGCTGCGTGGGATAAACCAATGTCGGCGTCACGTCCACATTGCCGATGCGCAAACGCACATACGTTTTGCTCGATGCGAGATCGAGCGTCAAACTCGTGGTCGCGAGATTCTGCACCTTCATTTTAATTTGCCACGCCTTGCTCATGCCCGCAGTGACAGTGGTCTGCGTCGGCGTGATCTCAACGATGCGAAAGGAATTGCTTTCAATCACAAACCAACGCTCGGTCACGTCCGCGCTCAAATCTTGCGTGGCTGCGTTCGAGTTCGCGTCGCGGCCATACGCCACGGCATCAATCGTGGTCGAGCCGAGCGTCGCGCCCTGGCTGATATTCACGACAAAATTAAACACGCCGGTTGCGCCGCTCAAAATCGTTGCGGGATTGTTCGGATCGGCCGCCACCACATACTCATTCGTTTTGTTGACCGGGCCTTGAAAGAATCGCAAACGCACGCTGTCAATCACCGCGCTCGAAGAACCGCCGAGCGTGAGATTGTTCGCGATGCGCACCGTCACTGGGAGATTCATCGTGCCCGCCGCGACGGTGTCGGGTGCGGAAGTGGCGACGCTCACAATGCTCAACGCCGCCGGTCGCAACACGCTCCACGAGTCTTTATTGCCCGCGTCGTTGTCGCTCACGGCCGAACCATTGACCGTGCCGGAAACTTGTCCGTTGATCTGCACCGTTTCGAGCGCCGCGGTGTTGCGCACTTGCACTTCAAAAGAAAGCGTTGCTTGGGTGTTGCCCGCCACACTTGCAGGATTGCCCGTGCTCGCCGTCACGACATAATCCGGCGTGCGGTCTTGCGCGCCGAAGAACGTCAATCCGCCCGCGAGATTTTGAATCGTGGCTGATCCGAGATTTTGCACGACCATATTCACGAGTATCGCAGATTGGCCGCGCGTGACGGTCGTGTTGTTCGTGGAGACGCTCACGATATTCAAACTGCCCAGCGTAATCTGCGTGCTGCCGCTCGCGAGGCCGCTGTTCACATTCACGGTCGCGATGCCGCCCGTGCTGCCCGCGCGAAACGTGAAGACGAGTTGGCCTTGCGCGTTCGTGTTGATCTGTTTGCCCGGCGCGGCGGGATCGACGTCGGCATCCGTAATGTCGCCGTAAGTGAGCGGCACAACCGTAACGGTGAATCTGCGATTCGCGCCCACGTTGTTGCCTTCCGCATCGAGAATGGCCGTGCTCGTGATTTGCGTTGTGCTCGTATTATCCGCGGGCAAACCGGAACGCGTGGGCGTCAAAGTCACCACGCCGCTCGGCGCGCCCGGATTAACCGTAATCAAACCCGTCGCATCGTTAATGCCCGGCGCAAACGTGCCGACAATCGTGCCATTCACGGAGCCCTCGGCTGCGCCGCGATCGGGCGCGAAAACAAAAGACGAGCCGGTGGCATTCACAATCGGCCGCAAGTTGCCGGTGCTCGTCCACGTCACCGTGCGGTCGCCGATATAATTACTGCCCACGTCATAACTCGCGGCATAAATCGTGGCTTCGTCATCCGTGCTCATCGTGAGCGTATTGAAAATCGCGCCGCCATTGTTCGGCGCGGTGCGCAACACGATACTGCTCACATTGCCTTCGCGCACGTCGATTACGCCGCTGTTGTCGCCTCGAATCGCAGGATTCGTGTGCGTGGCGCGAATGGAGCTGGTTTGATTCGCGCGCACCGCGGTGAAGATCGTGGAGAAGCCGTTCGCCGCGCTCAAATTTCCGTTCGAGCCGTCGAGCGACCAATTCACAATTTCATCTTGGATATAATTGTTCTTCGCATCAAAGCCGCCCGCGTGTACTTGCAGCGTTTGTCCCGGCTGCAACGTCACATCGCCTTGCGGCGCTTGCTCGCCGTTCGCTCCGCTCAACACCACAACATGGTGCAAACGCCCGACGCGTGCCGAGATCGTTCCGGTTTCATCAAAGCCCACGCTCCCATGCGTCGCGCGAATGAGGCCACTGCTCGGCGCGAGCGTGGGTTGAAACGTAATCGTCGTACCTGTGGCATTTACTGCCGGTGTGAGGCCCGCGCTCGTCCACGTCACGTCTTCATCGCGAATGTAATTGCCGTCGTTGTCATAGCCCGCGACGTGCATCGTGAGAAAATCATCGGTCGTAATGCTGCTGTCATTCAACGCGGCGCGATTTCCGGTTTGGCCCACGGCGATTTTGATCGAAGCGAGATTGCCCGGCAACACGGTGAGGCTGCCCGTGAGATCGCTGCCCGCGCTCGCATGCGTTGCGCGAATTTGGCCCACGCCGATTTTATTCGGATTCAGCGTCGTGGCTGTGCCGCTCGTCGAAGAGAGCGTGCCGAGGTTCGTGCCCGTTATGCTCCACGCCACGCTCACGTCGCTTTTATAATTGTCATCGGCATCATAACCGCCCGCATGCACGGGCAGATTTTCATCCGTGGTGAGCGTGTCGTCTTCGACAATACTCTGCAAACCGGAGGTGCCGGCGAGAATTTTTATATGATGCAATGCGCCGGTGGTCACAGTCAACAGGCCGGTGGAATCATCGCGCGCGGAAACATGATCCGCGAAAACTTTGCCGGTGAGCGGCCGCGTCAATGTGAGCGTCGCCACTTTGCCGCTGGCCATGTCGAGCACGCCGATGCCGCCGCTCACGTGCCAGCTCACGTCGTAATCGCCGAGATAGTTGTTCTGCGCATCATAGCCCGCGGCATGCACTTGCAAAACATCGTCGGTCGTGAGATTCAAAGCGCCGAGCTTCGTGCCGGTTCCACTTGGCCCGCGCACGATGCGCACTTCAAACAAATTACCACTCGATACCGTGATGGTTCCCGTCGCGTCATCTTCCAACGAAGCATGGTCCGCGGTGAGCACCGCCGAACCCGCCGTAGTCGCGGTCAAGCGCGTGGTCGTGCCAATCAACGGATTCAAGTTGCCAATCGTCGAACTCAATCGCCACGTCACGCTCACGTCCGTGATGCGATTGTTATCCGCGTCAAAACTGCTTGCGTGAAAATCAAAAATCTCGCCCGTGGTGAGCGGCACGTCTTGCGTTTCCGTGCCCGGCCCGGAAACGCCGGCCAGAACTTTCACCCGTTTGGCAACGCCGGTGGAAATGGTGAAGGTGTTCGTGCTGTCGTCTTGCGCGGAAGCATGATCCGCGCGAATGCGCTCCACGCCCGGTGTTTGTGGATCGAACACGGTGGAAGTATCGAACGTGCGCGAGAACACGCCGCGACCGTCCGCCGCAATCCAATTCACCGCAAAGTCGCCGAGGTAGTTATTATTCGCGTCGTAACCCGCGGCATGCAAAGTGAAACTGCCGTCCGTGCTCACATTGCGGCCAGTGAAGCGCGTGCCGTCACCGCTCGAACCTTCAACGATGCGAACCTTTGCAAGCGTGCCTTCTGTGACGGAGATCGTTCCGGTCGCATCGGACAACAATCCTGCGCGCGTCGCGTTAATTTGGCCCGTGTTTTTGGTCAACGCAGTGAAGCGCGTGGTCACGCCCGTGTTTTGCGAAAGCGTGCCGATGTTGCCGGTCACACTCCAATTCGCGGACACGTCTTGAATGTAATTATCATCGCGGTCAAAGCTCGCGGCATGCACGTCCTGCGTTGCGCCCGTGGTGAGGCTCAACGTATTCACCTCGCCGGTCTCACCCGCGGTGTTGAACAAAATCTTCACGCTGTATTCCGCGCCGTCCGTAATCGTGATCACGCCCGAGCTGTCGTCAATCGCGCTCGCGTGATTGGCAATGATGCGGCCCGTGCCGGTCTTTTGCGCCTCAAAGATCGTGGCCGCGACGTTCGCGCTCGGATTGACCACGCCAATTATGCTCGACGTGCTGAACACCGACCAATTCACGGATTGCTCGCCGACATAGTTATTGAAGACGTCATAACCCGCGGCATGCAGGGGCAGCGTTTTATCCGCATCCAACGTCTTCGCGCCCAGCTCCACGCCGTCGCCGCTATTGCCTTCCACCACGCGCACGCGATGCAGGCTCGCGGCATTCACATTAAACAAAATCGACTGGCCCGTTTTGCCGCCGCCGCTCGCGGTGATGAACACGCCGGTTTGCGCCTTCGTAATCGTGGCATTCGACACCAGCACGCTCGTGCCATTCATGGCTACACTCGTTTGGCTCAACGTGCCCGTGGCGTCGCTCAATGTGACCGTGCCGTTGAACACGACATCATTATCGTTTTGATCACGCGCGGTGATCGTAAAACCAAACGGCGCGCCCGCGGTCTGCGTGCCGATGGCGCTGAATACGAACTTGCTCAAACCCGAAGCGCTCACATTAAAACTATTTGTCGCGCCAACTTTGTTCGTGCCGTCGCGCACGGTGATGATGCGATTATTGCCCGCTTCGGGAATGGTTACGCTCACGGTCTTCGCGCCCGCGACAAACGCGCCACTCGTGGTGGGCGCAATTGTGCCGGTGTTGATCTCAATCGCGACGGAGCCGGCAAAACTCGTGACGGTGTTATCGAATTGATCCTGCGCGGTTATGCTCAAAGGGAAGCTTGCGCCCGCGGTTTGGTCGGTTAGGGTTGGAATAAAAAACTTGGCAAGCCCCGCGTGCGTCACATTGAAGGCGTTCGATGTGTTGCTGCGGCCTACGCCGGTGACGGTGAGACGATCATTCGTGAAACTCTTGGTGATCGTGAAGTTTTGCGTGAGCACGCCGGAAGAAAAATTATTGCTCGTGGTCGGCGCAATCGCACCGCTGAGATCGGACAGCGTTACGTTGCCGTTAAAGCTCGTTACCGGATTGTTGCTCGCGTCGCGCGCGATGATGGTTACGCTAAACGGCGCGCCCGCGGTGAGATTATTCACCGCGCTGATATCGAAGTGATCGACGAGCAAGGCTTGCACGTTGAACGTGTTCGACACGCCTTGCTTGCCGCCGCCAATCACGGTGATCGTATTCGCCGCGCGCGGCTGGGTGATGGTCACACTCTCCTTGCCCACGCCGCCGTTGAAAGGCGCACTCGTGGCCGGCGCGATCGTGCCGGTCAAGTCCGACATCGTCACCGTGCCGGCGAAATCGGTTTTGAGATTGTTTTGCGCATCGCGCGCGCGAATCGTGATCGTAAACGGCGAGCCGGTGGCTTGATCGGAAATCGTGTCAAGCGTAAAGCCGTTCAATGCGCCCGGATTGACATTGAACAAATTTGAAGCGCCGCTCTTTGTGGGCGCGCCGCCCGCAACCGTGAGCTGATTGTCCGCGCGCGTTTGATTGACGGTCACATTTTGCGAGGCCAATACACCGCTCGCAAAGTTGCCGCTATTGAAATTCAGATTCGTCAAATCCGTGATGGTCACGAATTGATTGAAGCTCGTCGCGATATTGGCGAACGTATCTTGCGCCACGACTTTGATATTGAACGCCGTGCCCGCGGTCTGCGCCGCGAGAGGAGCGTTCGCAGTGTTGGTCACAACGAAACGGTTGAGCGCCGCATGATTCACGGCAAAGCTGTTCGACTTCGAAGTTTTGCCGCTGCCGCTGGCATAAATTTCGGCATTCGCCAGCGCCCTCGTGATGCGCGCGTCGTTGATCGTTTGCGAGGCTTGACCTAAAAACACGAGCGGCGAGGCCGCAAGCGTGCCGGTATTGTCGGAGAGCGTCACCGTGCCCGACATCGTGGTGCTGTTGTTATTTGCATCGCGCGCGAACACGGTCACGCTGAAAATCTGCCCCGCGGTTTTATCCGTGATCGTGCTGATCGCAAAGCTTGCAAGCTCGCCGGCGTTCACGTTGAAGGCATTGGAATCTTCCGAGCGCGTGCCGTCGCTCACGGTAATGATGCGATTGTTGCCGGTATTCGAAATCGTCACGCTGCCGCTCCACACCCCGCCGATGAAATTGCCGCTCACGCTCGGCGTAATCGTGCCGCCGCCGTTCACGGAAATATTCACCGTGCCCGCAAAGCTCGTGACCGTATTCTCGTTCAAATCCACCGCAGTGATCGTCAGCGGGATCGGCGCACCCGCGGTTTGCGGCGTCGCGATTGTGGCAATGCGAAAATCATTCAACGCGCCGGGCGTAACGGCAAACGCATTCGAAACGCCCGTGCTCGCGGGCGCGCCGCCGTTGACCGTGATCGCATCCGCGCTCGCGGTTTTCGTGATCGTCACGCTTTGCGAAGCAAGCACGCCGCTCGTGAACGCGTTGCTGGTGAGTGGCGCAATGCTGCCGGTGGTGTTTGAAATCGCGACTGCGCTCGCGTGTGTGGTTACGATATTACCGAACGCATCCTGCGCTTCTATTCTCACATTAAAAGAAGAGCCAGCTTGCTGGCTGGCGATATTGCCGCTTGCGGTGTTCTTCACCACGAATTGATTCAAGCCCGCGTGCGTGACGTTAAAGTTGTTCGATTGCCCAAGACGATTGCTGCCGCTCGCGGTGAGCACCACGCCGCTTTGCGCTTTCGTGATGCTGGCGTTGGAAATCGTCACCGTAGTTTGATTGGAGAAATTCAACTGCGACGGTGTAAGCGTGCCCGTGTTGTCGGTCAACGTCACCGTGCCCGTGTGCAAAAAGTCGTTGCCATTCGCGTCTTTCGCCGTCACGGTCACGCTGAAATTTTCTCCCGCGAATTTATTCGTGATCGCATCGATGGTAAAACTCGCGAGGCCGCCGGTGTTCACGTCGAAAGCATTCGAAGGCTCGGAGAACGTGCCGTTCGAAGCTGTGAGCACGCGATTGTTGCCCGTGGTTGAAATCGACACGCTGCCGCTCCACACGCCCGCGATGAAGTTGCCGCTCACATTCGGCGTTACCGTGCCGCCGCCGGAAATCGAAAGCGTCACCGTGCCCGCATAGCTCGTCACGATATTGCCATTGCCATCCACGGCTTTAATCACAACAGAAAAAGGCGAGCCTGCGGTTTGCGGACTCGCGATGGGGTCAATGCGAAAATCAGTTTGCGTTCCGGGATTCACGGCAAATGCATTCGATACGCCCGTTTTGCCGGAGCCGGCATGCGTGGCCGTGATCGCATCGGCATTGGAAGTTTTTGTGATCGTCACGCTTTGCGCAGCGAGCACGCCGTTGGTAAAATTGCCGCTCGTGGCCGGCGCAATGCTCGTGCTCGTGTTCGCCAGCGTCACCGCGCTGCCTGCGCCCGTGTGCGTGAGCACGGTGTTGTTGAACGCATCCTGTGCGGTTAGTTTTATATTAAAAGAAAGACCCGCGGTTTGCGCTGCAATATTGCCGTCGGTGGTGTTCGTCATGGTGAAGTGATCAAGCGCACTGTGCGCGACCGCAAAGCTTGCAGATTGCCCCAAATGGCCGTTGCCGTCATTGGCGGAGATGACGACGCCCGGGCTTGCTTTGGTAAGCGTTGCGGCAAACGTGCGCACGCCCGAGGTAAATGCGCCGCTCGTGAGCGGTGAGAGCGAGCCGGTATTGTCGGAGAGCGAAACACTGCCATTAAAAGAAGAAACAAGATTGTGATTCGCGTCATGCGCGGTGAGCGTGACATTAAACGGATTGCCCGCGGCCTGGCCGGCAATTGCGTCGAAATGAAAATGCTGCAACTCGCCGGCATTCATGTTAAACGCGTTTGATTTGCCACGCTTGCCGTTGGCCGTAACGAGGAGTGTGTCATTCGTTGCAGCCAAATTCAGCGTCACGCTTTCGTTGCGCACGCCCGCGGTGAAAACGCCGGTCGTTATTGGAGCAGGAGCGCCGATCGCTGCGGACATCGTTGCCGTGCCGACAAAACTCGTAGTCGTGTTATTGAAAGTGTCTTGCGCGGTGAAGGTCACGGGAAAGCCCACGCCCACGGTTTGCGGGCTGGGAATATTCGAAACGGAGAAATGATGCAGCGGGCCGGGATTCAACAGGAAGGGATTCGAAGCGCCGAGGTGATTGAGCGTATCGCGCACGTTGAGAACGCGCCCGGCGCCGGCGATGTTCAAGAACACGGTGTCGGTCAACACGCCTTTCACGAACAAGCCGCTCGTGTCCGGCTCCACCACGCCTTGATTCGCGCTGAAGATCACATAACGTTTGAACTTCGTCACCAAATTTTCAAAGCGGTCGCGCGCGGAGAGCTTCGCGCTGAACGGCACGCCCACGGTTTGCGTGCCGATGCTGTCAACGGCGAAATGATGCAACGGCCCGGTCGTAATGCGAAACGGAGCCGTCTTGGCCGTGTCGATCACTGCACCGGTGTCGTTGAGCGTTTCGACGAATAAACGAAACGTGTCCGCGAGCGTGGAATTATAAACGATGGCGAGATGGAGCTTGGCGGAATCGCCGGCCGCGAGCGCCGCGCCCGTGCCGTCGCGATAGAGCGTGACTTTATGATTCTTCACTTTGATGGAATCGTAGCCGCCGGTGACGCCATAAATATTGAAGGCCGCGCTCACGAGCGAGTCGGTGAAAGTGGAATCAAACGTCACGCGAATTCTGCCCTTGGCCGGAAGGCCGAGGCCATTGGCGCTGCCGAGCAAACTAGTTTTAAACCTCAACGTGTACAACGCGCCGTTGCCCGCGATGGTATCCGAAGGCGCAACAAAAACGCGTGTGAGCGTTCCTTGCGCGAAGAGCGGCGCGGCCAAAAGCAGCAACGCGCAGATCGCCCATCGTGAGCGACGCATAAAAACCGAATCCTTGGTCATGGGAGCACGATCCCTCTTTATGAACAGCATGGCGATATTGCTTCAGGGCTAATTGGTATTGCTCCTCTTGCAAATGTCATTCTGTAAAAACTTTCCCGGGCGCTTGAGCGACATCCTATTTTACCAGGCGTCGCAAGTGCGAGGAAAGGTTCTTCCAGAATGATAGCTTCGAGGCGGCGCTGAAAGCCAACCCTCGAGGAGCATCAAACTACTGCGCAGCGAGAAATTGAATTGGCAAGCGTCTGCGCGCGAGCTGCACTTCGCCTCTGGCCGAGCGCAACTCGAACGTGATTTCAAGATTGCCGGCGAGCGATTGCGGGCTGATGATCAGGCCGAGCTTCAACTCGACTTGCCGGTCCGGGAGAATCGTTTCGCCTAAACCGGTGCGGCGCACGCGCACGACATTGCCTTCGCGAAAAATTTTAAACCCGCCATTAATACTCGTGGAACTGGCGAGGTGCAATTGGCTCAAATCCAGCTCGCGCGGAAATTCAAAAACCATTTCCGCGAGCGGATCCAGCGTGTCGCGCGTGGTGAAATGAAGATCATAAAGGGAAGCCTTGCCCAGCTCGGCGCGGAGGGCGCGCAGAGAAAAATCGGCGGGGGAGGAAGGTCGCTGGGAATTTTGCCCCATGAGATTGGGGGAATAAGCCAAAACTCCACCAGCACAGAGTAGCGCCAAAAATTGGGCGCGAAAACTTTTCATAAGATCGGCTCCTGTCTCATCCATGTGACGATGTTCTGCACTGAAACATAACAATGATGATAAACCGCATAAATCCGTGAGGCTGGCGTAATATTTTGCAAACACCTTGCCAGTGAAACCTTATAACCTTGCGCAGTATCTTGCTCTTCGCAAGCTCGTCGCAAAGAACCGGATCTAGCATTAAGCTTCACGCGAAACAATGTGTCTTGGCGTGCAACGACTCAAGTGCGGGATGAAGTGCGAGAGGAAAGTCGAGGCGGAATTGTTCGCCGGGTGTGTTTATGTTTGCTCGTGTCTCATGCGCGGGATTACATCAACAAGGCGCGTAACAAAATGAGAAAACCCTTGCCGTCGTTTTCGGAAATCTTGAGGTTGCGTTCCGCGCGTTTATAATTGGGGTTGATTTTAAGCGCGGCGCGAAACTCGTCCAACGCGCGCAAGAAGAGATTGCGGCATTGAATAAGATAGGCAATCCCGAGGTGATTGTGCAAGTCCGCATACTCGGGCGTCTCCTGCATCGCGGCGCGCAAACGCTCGGCATAACGCTCGACAAAAGCTTCATCACGCGACTTGCCGCCGTAAATGAATTTCAAATAGAACTCGTTTTCAAAACCGAAGCTAAACTCCGTCAGCGCCTCGCGCCGCAGATTTTGCAGCTCGTCGAGGGCCGCGGTCATCTCGCCCATGCGCATCAAATCGAGCACGCCTTGCAGCTTCGAAACGTCTTTTATCGTAGAAGGCGTTTGCAGCACGCCGGCAAGGTGCTCTTGGGCCCGCTTCAAACGAATCGAAGGCGGCGGCAAATTATTTTCCGTTTCAAAGGACGAATGCAGCGTTTGCAACAGCCCAAGCGCGAGATGAAATTTGGCCCAAAAAAATTTCGGGTTGATCCCCAACGCAGTCTCAAATTCCGACAGCGCCGCGAGCAGATGATGCTGTTCCAGGCAAGTTACGCCCAAATAATAATGCAGATCCGCATAGCTGGGCGCGCGTTGCAAACCGTGGCGCAACATCTCCTCGGCTTGGTCCAATTCATTTTGGCGCAGCAGCGCGATGCCGCGATACAAACAAACTTCCGGAGCGTCGGGCGTCAACTCCTGCGCAATTTGTAAAACGGCTAGCGCATCGACGAAGAGATTTTTTTCGATAAAAACCTGCCCCAGCCGAATGCACGAGCCGGCGTGCTTGGCGCGCCGCACTTTTTCCGCCATGAAAAAGAGCAACTCCATTTCGGAAATCATGTCGAAATGCACGGCTTTCAATTTTTTGGGCAAGGAATCCGGGGCTGGCTCGCCGGCGCAGGATAATTCACGCTGGTCGATGATTCGGCCTTGATCGAAGACGTGAGAGATAATCTTCTCGTTGCCGGCGGAATAGGTGGTCTGCACATGAAAACGGTGACCTCCGACCAGAATGTCACCGTTCAAACCCAAAGGTTGCATGTCCTCTCCTCGAATGCTCCTGCACTACACGCGCTCACGAGGAAGGCGTCGTGGTGCTCTTCGTGGTATCGCTCGCGCTTTTTTCCGCGCCGCCCTTTTCGTTCGCGGGCTTTGCTTTATCCTCGCTCTTCTCGGTTTTGTTTTCGGATTTATTCTCCGAGCCGGTGCCGCTCTTTTTATAATCGGTCAAATAAAAGCCCGTGCCTTTGAAAATCAAACCGGTGCCGCCATGAATGCGGCGCTGCACTTTGCCGCCGCAAGTGGGACACGTTTCCAACGACGGGGCCACGATACTTTGAAAGATTTCAAAAGTTTGATGGCAAGAGGCGCAATCGTAATCGTAGGTTGGCATAAAGCTACTCCTGGTCTATTTGAAATGAAACGTAAAGCGCAAAATTTATTTCTAGTGAGTGTCATTCTGGAAGAGCCTTCCCTCGCTCTTGGAAGAGTGCTTGTTGCGAGGGAAGTTCCTTACAAGATGACAGTGCCGGCGCGGCGGTTCAAACGGCGTTTCAAGACGCCGCGATTTCCTCCAACGCACTTTGCAAACAGCGCATCGCTTCGCGCAAATTCTCCATAGAGTTTGCATACGAAATGCGCACATGCCGCGTGCTGCCAAACGCTTCGCCGCCCACGAGCGCAACGCCGGCATGCTCGATCAACATTTGGCATAACGCCGAAGGCGAGCTAATGATTTTGCCTCTAAACTTCTTGCCCAAAATTTGCGCGACGTTGCACATGATATAAAACGCGCCGCCGGGCAAACGCGCAGAGACCCCGGGCATTTTATTTAATGCTTCATGCACGAAATCGCGGCGCGCTTCGAACTCCGCGCGCATCGCATCGAGCGCGTCTTCACTTCCGGCAATGGCAGCCAAGCCTGCCTCCTGTGAAATGGAGCACGGGTTCGAAGTGGTGTGGCTTTGAATCTTTGCGATGGCATTCGCCACGGGCTGTGGCGCGGCGATATAGCCAAGTCGCCAGCCCGTCATCGCATATGATTTCGAAAAGCCATTCACCAAAAGCAAGCGCTCGCGAATCTCTGGAAACGAGGCCAGGCTCGTGGTGACGATGTCGCGATACACGAGCTTGAGATAAATTTCATCCGCCAAAATCCAAACCTCGTGCTTGCGCAGTACTTCGAGCAACGCCTGCAATTCTGGTTTGGAATAAACCGCGCCGGTCGGATTCGAAGGATTGTTGAAGATGATGAGCTTCGTGCTGGAATTGATTTGGCGCGCTAAATCTGCGGGTTTAATTTTAAAATCGTTCGCTTCTTCGCCGGGCAAAAAACGCGGCACAGCCTCGGCCATTTTCACTTGCTCGGGATAGCTTACCCAATACGGCGAAGGCACAATGACTTCCTCGCCGGGATTGCACAGCGCGAGCACGGCGTTGTGAATTGCTTGCTTCGCGCCGTTGGCCACGACAATTTGTTTCGGCTCATACTGCGCGCCAAACTCCGCGGCCAGCTTGCGGCAGATGGCTTCGCGCAAAGCCATGGTGCCGACATTCGGCGTGTATTTCGTTTTGCCCAATTCAATGGCGCGAATGCCCGCGGCTTTGATGTGGCTCGGCGTTTCAAAATCCGGCTCGCCCGCGCCGAGATCAATGACGGTTTTGCCTTGCCGCCGCAATTCCGCGACGAGCGTCGTGACCGCGAGCGTTTCCGAAGCGGTAAGGCGTCGGGCAAATTCGGATTCCGTGAAGTGCATGGAGTTTTCTCAAGTTGTTTTAAACAACGGAAGCAAAGCGATAAGGCTCAACATAAGTAAGAGGCACACGCTTCGTTGGCGACATTTGGAAATTCGAGAGCTTCAAAAATTGGCTTACGGGCATTTTTACAATTAAACGAAAAACCAATTCGCGCAAGGCTTCCGGTAACTCTTCGAGGTTATCCAAAGGAAAACTGCGTGGGCCATATTCGGTTTGTTCCGTGAGTATCGAGAAATGACTGATCGTCAAGCTCACGGCGCGCGCAGTGGCTTGATTCAACCGCAAGAGAATATGATCGGTAAGCTCGACGCCGGTCGCCGATTCATTTTCTCCGAAAAAGATGTCGAGCAAATCTTCCCTCTCGTCATAGACGAGTTTTATCTTTTCTCCATTCGTTGCCGGAATTTCAGCGAGATGGACCTTAAGCTCATTCATAATTTCACCGTTTGGGGATTATATACGTTGCCCAACCCGTGATCACAAAATTGTTGGGAACATAGCCACCGCTTTCGTCCACTTGCGTTCTAAAAACCACTTTGACAATGAGATGATTGTTCTCAGGCAACAATTCCTCGAATTGTTTGAAGTAGCGATATTCATTCGGTATCAAGGACTCCGCTCTACGCCGTCCGATGCGTATCGTAGCTAGAAACTGCTCGAGAAACGGCTCCAGTTCCGGTCGCGATTCTAAGATATGCTTCCAGCGTTCCTCGGTCAAATAGATCGTGCTACCAAAGCGATCTTGAACTGTCCACTTCTTCATTTCACTCCCCGCTCAACTATTTGACCAACACCGCGCAGATGCACGCGACGTTCACAATATCATCGACCGAAGCGCCGCGCGACAAATCATTCGCCGGTTTGGCAAGGCCTTGCAAGATCGGGCCAATGGCTTCATATCCCGCGAGACGCTGCGCGAGTTTGTACGCGATATTGCCCGCGTCGAGATTGGGGAAGATGAAGACGTTCGCCTCGCCGGCGAGCGCGCTGTTGGGCGCTTTGCGTTGCGCAATCTCCGTCACTATGGCCGCGTCGAATTGCAGTTCGCCGTCGAGGAGGAGCGTTGGATTCATCGCGCGTGCAAGCTCCGTGGCTTGCCGCACTTTATCAACCATCGCGTGCTTGGCGCTGCCTTGGGTGGAAAAAGAAAGCATCGCGACTTTGGGCGGCTCGCCGGTCAAACGCTCGTGCAGGTTTGCCGAGGCCACGGCGATTTGCGCTAATTGCTCGGCATTCGGATCCGGCACGAGTGCGCAATCGGCAAAAGTGAAAACGCGATTCGTGTAGGGAGCGACCATGGCGAAGGCGCTCGAAACCAGTTTGCAGCCTTCTTGCAATCCGATGAACTGCAAAGCCGCGCGCAAAACTTCCGAGGTCGAATGCACGGAGCCGGCAACCAGCGCGTCCGCCTCGCCGGCAGCAACATACGCCGCGGCAAATGCCAGCGGTTCGCGCAGCGTCGTTTCTTCAATTTTTTTATTCAACCCGCGAGCGGCGTTGCCCGCGTTATATTTTTCCACCCACCGGGGAAGCGCGCGATACGATTGCGGTTCGACGATTTCAACTTGCGGCAAAACGAGAAGGGCGGCATGCGCGGCGCGATTGATTTCTCCGCGAACGCCGACCAGCACGGGGAGGATCAGGCCCTCGCGCTGCAAGATTTCCACGGCACGCAAGACGCGCGGCTCCGTGGCTTCGGGAAACACGACACGACGCGTTCTTTGGCGCGCGCGCCGGCGCAAGGATTCAATAAAACTCATGGCTTTTGAAATTTTTGCCGCAAGCGTTCTTTGACCAAAGGATGAATAAAGCTATCGACGTCCCCGCCGAGCTTGGCGACTTCCTTCACGATGGTGGAATTGAGATAGGTATATTTTTCGTGCGCCATGAGAAAAACGGTCGCGAGGCCCGACGAGAGTTTGCGGTTGACGAGCGCCATTTGAAATTCATATTCAAAATCCGAGATGGCGCGCAAACCCCGCAACAAGGCGCACGCGCCACGATGGCCCGCATAATCCACGAGCAGGCCGGAGAAGCTCTCGACTTCGACGTTCGGCAAATGCGCGGTGACGCTGCGAATCATGTCCATGCGCTCTGGCGTCGTGAACGCGGGATTTTTGGAAAGATTATTGGTAACCGCGACCGTGAGGCGATCAAAAAGCTGCGCGCCACGTTCGATGATGTCGAGATGTCCGTTCGTGATGGGGTCGAAAGTGCCGGGGTAGATGGCGAGGCGCATGTGCGTGTTTCTCCAAATAGAACCGTCACAGCCGCGAGGATTTTTTATCGCAGCGCGAAGTTATTCGCGCCGCCGTGTTTGATAAAACCGCAAAACCGTATCTCCAAGGCTTCTCTCCCTTACCAGCTCCAAAACGTTTCCGCTCTGCAACGTTGCGTTGTGTATCGAGGTTTCCCACACCAACCTGCCGTTTTCCGCCAACCAATTATTGCTTTCAATCAAGGCAAAGAGTTTTTCCGTTTGCGCAAAACGATACGGCGGGTCGGCGCAGATAAGTTGATAGGGGGCTGCGTGGGGCTGCGCTAAAAACACAAACGCATCTGCGAGTATCACCCGTCCGTGATGCTCGAGATGCGTCCTGCGTAAATTCTCTTGAATGAGCTGCGTGTGGGCTTGATGACTGTCAACGAAATCAGCCGACGCCGCGCCGCGACTGAGCGCTTCGATGCCCAACGTGCCCGCGCCGGCAAAGAGATCAAGCACACGGGCGGACGAGACAAACTCTCCGAGTATGTCGAAGAGCACGGTGCGCACGCGGTCGCTGGTGGGCCGCACTTCCCGGCCCGGCGGCGCGAGCAGATTGTGCCCTTTGCGTAATCCGGCAATCACGCGCATAATCGCTCAAGTTACATTTCGAGCTGCATGACCAGATCGAGATAGTCCGTGCTCAATGATTTGCGATCCGAGGGGCTGACGATGATCTTATTCACCGAGACGTTGACATTGGCGTTTTCCAGCGCATTTAAGAATGCCATCACGTCGCCATTGGCGCCGGCAAAGTGAATCTGAATCGGCACGCTGGAACCGCTGCCGGACCCGGTAGAAAGTCGGATCAAGCTCAAACGATTGCTCACGCCTTGTTGCTTGAGCCACTCGGTAAAATCGCCGGCGCTCATGTTATTAAGCGCGCCCGTTAGGATGATGCCGCCAGCCTGCGGGTCCATTTCACCCTTGACCAAAGCCCGGCTCATGGCGCCGCCGCTCGAGGCTTCGGCTTGCGAAACCGTTTTGGCGTCGAGCGCGCCGACATTTCTTTTCAACAAATCGGCCACGCTGCCGGCTTCCTGACTGGAAGCGGATTGAAATTCGGCGAAGAAGCGATGATTGCCGTGATAAGTGATCAACGTGAAATCATTGGCGCCGCTTAAAGAATTTGCCAAGGCGCGCACGGTGGTAACGGCAAGCTTCGTGGACGAGAGTTGCTGTTTCTCCATCGGCGACAACGTTGAACTCAAATCTGCTTCCGGAACCGTCGTCGTTCCCGCGTCCGTGGCGTTGCCGGTCGTGTTCAGCTCTTGCGTACCGGTATTCACCGCGGCTGTGTCCGGCATGGTGTTGACCGTTTCTTCAATCGGATCTACCACGGGCGGCGTGTTCGCGGTGAGGTTGTCGGTTTTGTTGCGCTTGCCGGGAAACAAGAAGAACACCGCGGTGAGCGCCATGAGGATTAAGCCCAGCACGATAAAATAAGCTTTGGTGCGCGAGGAGCCTTCACTGCCGCTGCCATACGGCTCCGCAGCCCGGCGTGAAAAAGCCGGAGCCGCGGTTTCCCGCGCAAAGGCTTTCGGCCCCAGGGATTCCTGCTTGGTGAAAGAGGAGACCTCGTCGTCTTCCGCTTTTTTATATGGCTCATCGAGGCTAACCGTTTTTGCGAAACTGTCTTCGCGCTGGCGGTCCTCGCTGCCTTCCTCCTCACCCAATAAATTGATGTCGACCATTTCCGGCCTCCACTCGATGATATTTAAACATGGTTATAGGTTCTTGAGCGCCGCGCCCACGGACACCACAAAAGCTTCCGGGTGTTCCTGAATTTCGGGCGCCATCGCCTCGTCCACGATCTTGATCCGGCGAAACGGATTGGCAAGATCGATGCGCACGCGATGAATATGTTGCAAGGCTTCGACAATTTGCGGGCTGACGTTTTCGCCGTAAATATAAATCGCCTGCACGTCGTCGACACTCTTGCCGATTTTACTATCAATGATGATACGGCGCAATTCCTTGGAGAGTATGCGCGACAAATAACTGCCATCCGTATTCTGCAGCGCACCTTGTTCTTCCAAAGCATAATCGACCTCTTGCGCCAAATAAAACTCTTTGTTCTTGAGCACGGCGAATTGCAGATTATCCTTGCGCACGTCAATCAACGCCGTATACGCTTCCTGCACCGCGTCGTAATTCGAAAGCAGAACACGATGCGCGGCGAAGACATCCACTTCCACCGCGGCCAATCTAAGATCCGTGTTCTTAAACACGGCTTTGAGAAATTCCACCGCGGCGCGGCGCACGACCACAACGATGACTTCGGCAAACTCCTGGTCTTCCGCGGGCGGAACATGTTCGAAATCGATGATGTACTCTTCCAGAGGATTAATGACGCATTGCTCGACTTCCCAAAAGACGTGATCCTTCAGGCGTTGGCCCTTCAAATTTACGTCCACGGGAATTCTTTTAATCAACACCATGCTGGAATCGAGCGTGAAGACCGCGCGGCGCGCTTGAAAGTTTGAAGTTTCATAGAGCCGATTGAGGTCTTCCGCGTACTTGTGGATAAGGCTGGAGTCTTTGAGCGAGGAAAACACGAATGGTGTTCGCACGCGTCCCTGTGCAATGTGAGTGATTTTGTATTCGCCGTTCGACCGCGCGGCTTCACTCATTCGCAGGGCGGTATCACGAATACTGATACCGATTATCCCTGTATCGACATCCTTGGCCATGCTTCAGTCCGATCTCATCGTTTTATTTTTTATACGCAGCGCTGCGTCATATTATGTTTGCAGCAAGAAGATGATAGTCGATACGATGCAGATTCGCAATATTTTATTTTACCGCTTGGCGCACAGCCTTATGCCTTGCCGGTAGACATTACAAACAATGTACCGACCAGATTGCGAATTTGCTGAAGCGCACCTAACATTTTTTATGCCCGGCGCGCGCAGCGGCTTAGAGCGTCACGAGGTATCCTTTGAGCGCCCGTACTTTGCTCTTGCCTAAACCCTTCACGTGCTCAAGCTCTTCCAACCGGGTAAACTTGCCGCGCTGCTTCCGATATTCAATAATTCGCCGCGCCAAAACCTCGCCCACGCCCGGCAATCCCACTAATTCCTCCAACGTGGCGGTATTGAGGTTGATCGGTCTTTTGTTCTTATGCGAAAATCGCTGCACCGTATCTAGCGCCGCGATACGCATGGAATCAGCTCCAACGTGAACCGCATGCACGCGCAAGCTATCCAGCAAGGCGCGATCAACCGGCGGGGGCGGAAGATTTCGACGATACCATAACACCGCGCTGCCGAGGCCAAAGGTAATGAGCAGAAACAAAATCGCGCGTTGTTCGGATCGAGTGAACCCCCACATGGCGGCCTCGGATTAGTTTTCTTTCATCTTTTGCAAAATGCTGCGCCAATTTTGCGGCGGGCGAATGCCTTCCATCCGCGCCAATTGTTGAAACAACTCTTTCTCTTTCGCGCCGGGCTTATTGGGAATCCAAACATAGAGGCGCACCAGTTGATCGCCGCGGCCGTAGCCGTTGAGATGGGCAATGCCCTTGCCGCGCATGCGCAAAATTTTTCCGGATTGGGTGCCGGGTGAAATTTCCAACATCGCCTGGCCTTCGATGGTCGGCACCTCGATGCGATCGCCCATTACCGCTTGCGTGATGCTGATAGGCAGTTCGAGAAGAATATCGTCGCCGTGGCGCTCGAATTGGTCATGCTCGGCTTCTTCAATCACGACGAGCACGTCGCCCGGCGGGCCGCCGCGCGGGCCGGCATTGCCTTCGTTGCGCACCGTGAGATAATTGCCGGTCGATACGCCCGCCGGAATTTCCACTTGCAAAATTTTCTCAGACTCGCGTCGGCCTTCGCCTTTGCAATCACGGCACACGTCGCGAATAATGCGGCCTTCGCCGTTACATTGCGGACAAGCCGTGACATTGATAAATTGCCCGAAGAGGGAGCGCGAAACTTGCCGTTTTTCGCCCGTGCCGCCGCACGCCGAGCAGCGCACCGCCTCGCTGCCGGGCTGACTGCCGGACCCGCTGCACGTGTTGCATCGCACGTGAGGCTTGATCTTCAGCTTTTTGGTGACGCCGGTGGCAATTTCTTCCAACGTCAATTTGAGGCGGATTTGCATATCACTGCCGCGTTGCTGGCCGCCGCTGCTGGCGCGGCTCGCGCGCGTGGCGCCGAAGAAGTCGCTGAAAATGCCTTCAGACATAAACGTGCGCAACGCATCCGCCAAATCAAACTCAAAGTCGCGCGTCGCGTTATAGCTGTTCTGGCGCAGCGCCTCGTGTCCGAAACGATCATAACGCGCGCGCTTGTCGTTATCGCGCAAAACTTCGTACGCTTCCGCGGCCTCTTTGAATTTTTCTTCCGCGGTATGATCGCCGGGATTGCGGTCGGGATGATACTGCATCGCCTGTTTGCGATATGCTTTTTTGAGGTCTTCCTCGGAAGCGCCGCGTTCGACGCCTAAAACTTCATAGTAATCTCGTTTAGCCATATTTTCTCACGACAGAAACAGCACAGATCATCATCTGGTTAATATACTCGTTGCGGGTTGGTTTGTGAGTGGTCGCGGTAGGAACGCCGGTTTCCCGGCGTCCCCCGCACAGATCCCGCCGTGC
>CAYNDW010000020.1:0-21925 GCA_964395375.1 uncultured Cytophagia bacterium | reverse complement strand
GGATCGAGATGCCAATTTACTTCCGCTTCAAATTGCGCTTCAAGCCCGAGATAACTGAACGTGTGCGCGAGCAGGCGTTCTGCATGCGCATAGTCTTCGCGCTGGCTGTTGCTGAAAACTTGATCCGCGATTTTTTGCAGCGCTTCGTGTTGTTGATAAGAGAGAAAAAAGCGCGGCCCCGAAGAATCTTTATCGGTGAAGCGCGCGCGCATGTGCTGCACTAAAGCGCTTTCCGCGGCCGGCCAATCCTTGTTGGTCAAGGCTTCGCCATATGCGCCGGCATGTTGGGAGCGTAGCGTGAAGCTCGGCAGGAAGTGCGCCGGCGCAAGCCGATCACGATAGCGGCTCTGCGCCAGCTTGCGAAGTTTTTTCGTGCTCGCCGCCTTCAAACGAAAACTGACTTCGTCGAAAGACATAGTGCGAAGTTTTTTGAGGTTCATAGTTTTTGGGTGCTGCGCAAATGCGCTGGTAGTGACGCCTTCAGGCGTTGATTGCCCATGAACGAATATGCCTGAAGGCATTACTACGAACGTTCATTTTTCTCGCCGCGCGGGTTCTCTTGCTTTAACTTCTCACGCCCGGCTCATCATGAGCAGCCATTCATTGTATCGGCGAAAGACATGCTCATGAAACCGGCGCACCGTCCAGGACTCGCGGCGGCCGCGGCCCACGCGGTTGCGCATGATCGCGCTATAGTTGTTGATGACGTGCTTCATCCACAACACGCGAAAGAGCCGATCCTGTTCAATCGGGTCGCGCGCCCGGCCGGCGGCTTGATTATAGCCTTCTAAAAAAGCGCTTTGCACCGTGCGAATGGCGGAGGCGCTGAAAATCGGTTTGTGGAGATAGCCTTCGACGCGATGATGGAAGTAGGTGACATCGTTATAGCACGAGCCGATTTTGTACATGGAAAAATCCAAGATCGTCACGCGCTCTTTATCCGCGAGCAAATTAAACGGCGCATAGTCGCTGTGACTGCCGCATTGTTCGAGTTGCGCGCGCGGAACGTTTGCCACGGTTTGTTCGAGAAAATTTAAAACGCGCTTATAATCTGCCGGTGAAAAAGGCACGGTCTCGCTGTCACGGAGGCGTTGCAGCCGGACATGAATATATTCCAAAATCTCCTCGGCGTCGCAACGTTCGGTTTGGCGCGTGGCGGTTTGCATGGCAGCCAATGCGATACCCGCGCGGTGGCAGTGTAATACCGCTTGATGCAAAGTATTGCGGAGCGCCCAATGCTTGCAGGCCGCGGTAATGATCTCGGCCAGCCCTTGCCCGCCGGCTTCTTCCGTCACCAATGCGAGCAGGTCGGGATAATATGCGACCGGGCGCACCACGGCGATGTGCTGCTGCTCCTGCAAAAGCGCATGTAAATGCGCGGCGACTTCAAACTCGGTTTGCAGCCGATCCAAATACTTTTGTTGCTTGTCCTGATTCTGCGTTGAAGGCTGGAAAATTTTGGCGTAGAGCGCGCGCGCGCGAGGACTAGAGGATTGGCCTTGACCATAGCCGAGATGAAGGCGATACACCGTGGAATAGGGCCGCGTAAATTTGCGCGCGAGCGTGATGGTGGCAGGTGGAGCTTCCGGCCACAGGTGCGCGGCTTCCGCCAACAAACGCTGTATTACCGCTTCACCGGCGTCCGCCATGATCGAGACTCAAAAGAAATTCGTGATGCAATTGGCGCGTTAATTCCGCGCCGTCGTATTTTTTGAATGCGCCATTCACCGAGGGCGCTTGAATGCCGCCGTTGCGATACTCGCGCACGAGTTGGCGCAACGCAGCTTCGATGCCCGCGAGATCTTCGGGATCCACGACCGGGCCAAGGTTATTCTCTTGCACCACGTCCGCCGTTGCTCCCGCCGGAGTCAAAGCGAGAATGCGTTTGCGCATGCCGATGTATTCGAAAATTTTTCCGGGCACGGAAACGCTGGTGCCCGGCTGCAAAATAAACAGCACGTCGCTTTGCATTTGATAGCCGAGCGCTTCGCGATGCGAAACTTGCGGAATGACTTGAATCGTTTGCCGCAAAGCCTCGCTGCATTCAAACGTGCGATACAGCTCCGGCGCGATGCCGCCGACGAAGCGCAGTTCTAATTCGTGCGGCGCGATCTGCCCTTGCGCGAGCAAGCGTTCGCAAGCCGCGAAGAATTGCTCCGGGCTGCGCTTGCGATAAAGCGCGCCGGTGTGCGTGATGACGAGTTTAGCGCTCCGCTCCGCGGGCAGCAGCGGATCGGCAAAGTCTTGCGGATCAAAGCCGTTGGTAATCACGGAAAATTTACGGGCGAGATGCGCGCCATAGTATTGCGTGAACTCGCGCTGGATCCAATCCGTGTTTAAAATAATGCGGTCGGCGTGCTTCACAAATTGCCGCTCGAGTTTGGTCGCGGCTTGACCGCGCACGCTGCTGCCGAGAATTTCGGCCTTCCACGGCGCGCGCGCCCAGGGATCGCGAAAATCCGCCACCCACGGCAAACCCGTGCGTTGCTTGATCAACCGCGCAATGAGATGATCGGTAAACGGCGGCGCGGTGGAATAAATCAAATCGAACTTTTCGCGGCGATGCAGAGCCAGCGCATGCTTGACGGCGTGCGGCAACCAGTTCACGTCTTTATCGGGAATCGAGGTTAAGTCCGTGATCAAATCCTTGCCGCGCTGCACAAGCCCGCGCGCTTTCGCGTTCGAGGTTTGAATCTGCTCGTTCGCGGCTTCCGGCATCACGGTTTTTGCATTCGTGCTTTGCGGCTTCTTCGCCGCCGGCATTTGCTTTTTCCCGCGCAACACGCTTTTGAGGCGGAATAAATTTTCGACGCCGCGAAACACCGGCGTGGATTCGATCTTCACGCCCGCCGGAATTTTTTTCAGCAGCTCGCGATCAAGCGGTGAGTTCGGCGGATAATATGGCTCCGCCACGGTGAGCACGGTAAGATCCCAACCCAGCTCGGGTAAGTATCGCACGAAACGCACCGTGCGATGCACGCCCGCGCGCGCGAGCGGCGGAAAGATATAAGCGATAACCAAAACTTTTTTGCGTGAAGTCAACACGGTTTTACTTCCACAGACGAAAAAAATAAAAGGCTGTTAAGCGGATTTTAGGAGTAAGCGGATAAAGCCTCGCGGTTTTATCCGCTTACTTATCAAATCCGCTTACAAAAGTTTTTGTGTCGTGGCCCTGCAGGTAGGCTGGAAGCCTGCGTTACGCGAGTTACGGACAAAAAATAACCACGGAGAGCAGAGACATCTGAAACAGTCGTCCGTGCTGTCAGTGGTTCTTCAAATGCGCGAGCGTTGTTGGAGTCGTGGAGTGAGGGAGTAGCGGATTGATGGAGTAATGGAGTTTTGGAGTAATGTTGTTTAAAGCCATCATTGCTCTTCACTGTCATCATAGAAGGAACTTCTCTAGAAATTTACACCTCGCCCAGCGCGAGGGAAGGTTCTTCCAGAATGACAATGAGGAGCGGTGCTTCAACAATCCAACAATCCAATACTCCAATACTCCAATACTCCATCACTCCATCACTCCATCCCGACCTCACCAACACACGCCGTGATAGTTCGGCTGCGATTTGCCGCTATCGGGAAGCATGCGCACGAGATCGATGATTACTTGGTCCGAGCGGCGTTGCTTGAAAGCTTCGCCAAATTCTTTGTTGCCATTGCCGATGACGATGACCTCGGCAAACTCGACCACTTCTTCCAGCGAGCGCGAGAGCAAACAAGAGAGGTGGGGAATCTCTTTTTCAATAAACTCTTTGTTGCCGCCCATCAAACGCGCCATGGAAACATCGCGATCGTAAATTTGAATTTCATAGCCCTTGCCGAGCAACGTCTCGGTGAGACGCACGAGCGGGCTTTCACGCAGATCATCGGTGCCGGCTTTGAAGCTCAAGCCCAAGATGCCGACTTTGCGTTTGCCTTGCGCGAGAATCATATCGACGGCGCGTTTGACGTGCAGCTCATTGCTGGGCAAAATCGCATCCAACAACGGCAGCTCGAGATCATTGGCGCGCGCATGATAGAGCAAAGCGCGCAAGTCTTTCGGCAAGCAAGAGCCGCCAAAAGCAAAACCCGGGCGCAAGTATGCTTTCGACAAATTGAGTTTGGCGTCTTGAAAGAAAATTTCCATCACTTCATGGCTATCGATACCCAGGGCTTTGCAATAGCTGCCCATCTCGTTGGCAAATGCGATCTTCAATGCATGAAAAATATTGCTACCGTATTTAACGGTCTCCGCGACTTCGAGGCTGGAAGTGAGAAACGGCGCTTTCGTCTCGGCATAAAGCTCGCGCACTTTGTCCGCGGTGGTTTCATCGCGCACGCCGACGAGCGTGAACGGCGGAGAATCGAAATCGCGCACGGAACTGCCTTCGCGTAAAAATTCCGGATTAAAGCAGATGCCGAAACCCGTGCCCAGCTTCTTGCCGGATTCGCGTTCGAGCAAGGGAATGAGTTGGCGATTCACAGTGCCCGGCACCATCGTGCTGCGCACGACAATCACGTGAAATTCTTTTTTATTGCGCAACGCCAATGCAATCGACTTGGTGACGTTGAGCACGCTGCCGAGGCTCAAAGAGCCATTGCCATTGCTGGGCGTGCCCACGCAAATCAAACTCAAATTCGTTTCCGCGACGGCGCTTTCGACGTCGGTGGTGGCGCGCAGCCGGCCGGCTTGCACTTGCTGCAAGACGATATCGCCAATCTCATCTTCGACGATCGGGCTTTTACCGTCGTTGAGCAAAGCGACTTTGAGGGGATTGACGTCCACGCCCAGAACTTCATGCCCGTTTCTCGCGAAACAAGCGCTGGTGACGGTGCCAACGTATCCCAGCCCAAAAATGCTGATCTTCATGTGATCCTCTATTGACTAATCGGGTTTCCCTACCGCAAACCTTGCTCACGCGAGAAAGGCCTTGGTATAGACCCAAATCCTTTGGTTGATTCAACCGTGTGAAACAGATTTATTAACAACACAAGAATCTACCCACAATTCGTGTTTCCGCGCAATTCCACTAACAGCTTTTTTCGCACGGCATAACAGCGCGGCAACAATCGCTCATATGGCTTCGGGCAAAATTCAGGTTACCTCTTTTCCTCCTCGTATGTCATTCCGAAGGAATCTTTTTAAGCACTCGGCGGAATATCCAGCGAGTGAAAAGATTCCTTCTGAATGACAGGCAGGAGGGCGCTCCGGTGAAATGCAACGCGCTCAAATTATCTTTCAAACTTTCCCAACTCAATGGTCGCGATCACTTCGTGCAACTCGGGCACGGTGCGCACGCGATGCAATTCAAGCAGATCGCTCTTTTCATCAACAAAACCGGGCGCGGAGACGACGGCGGAGGCGAAGCCGCTGCTCTGCACCATTCTTTTGACCGCGGCATTGTAGTACGCATACGGGCCGCTGTTTGGAACGGAGAAATGGCGAATGGGTTTTCCCAAGCGCTCTTCCAAAACTTCGCGGCTGCCGGAAATTTCTTTTAAAGCATCCTCGGGATCGGCATTGGGCAAGTTCAGATGACTGAGCGTGTGCGCGCCGATAACCATGCCGTCCGCGGCCATTTGCCGAACTTGCTCCCAATTCAACATGATCTCTGCCATCATCGCGCGGGCGTGTGGCTCGGCGAGTTGTTCGCGCAGTTGTTGGCGCACCGTTTCGCGCACCGTGCGGTTGTTGCTTTTGATAATTTTTACGACCACGCGCGCCGCAGCTTGTCTCTCTAAAGCGCTCGCGAGCGACAAACTATGCGTCTCGCCCAGCGCCTGTATGCGCACGGAGGCTTTGCGTGCGTGTTGAATAAGATAATTCACTTCCACGAGCCACAGCGGCTCGGTGCGATCAATGCAATTCGTGGTCAAGTAAAACGTGCCGCTGCCGCCGTACTTTTTAAGAATGCGCGCGGCGATAAAATTATCGGCATAGCCGTCATCAAACGTGAAGACCACGGCGTTGCGCGGCAGTGGCTTATGCGCCAGCAACGCGTCGATAACCTCGTCGAGCGAGAGAATACGATAACGCTTGGCGAAGTAACGCACATGTCGCTCAAACTCGCTTTCCGAAACGCTGATGCCGAGGCTCGTATAAAAATTCTTCTCCGGCTCCACCACGGCGTGATAGCGCAAAATCGCGACGCGCTTATTGGGAAAGAACACGCGCAGCAGGTGAAAGAAGCCGAGATGGAAGAGCGCGGCTTTCAACGCGCGCATGAACTTTTGCTTCATAAAACACAAACGCAGATTTTTAGGAAAAAGCGAAGATAAAAACGGGCTCTGATGATTTCTGATTTTCTAATTCGGCAATCGCCTCCTCCAAACGTGTCATTCAGAAGGAATCTTTTTTAGTTCTGGAGATCAACCCCAGTGCTTAAAAAGATTCCTACTGAATGACATGAGGTATGTCTCAACCACTCGTCTCGCGCACGGTTTGCCAGGTCGTAAACGATTGCCCGCGATAGTAGCTCAAGATGCCGAGCAAAGAGGCGTAATTCACCAAACAGAAATAATACGGCACATAGAACACGCGCGCGACCGCTTCGCGACGCGATTGCAGCCAACCGACGCCGGCTAAAACATAAAAGAGCGCTTGCGCAATTCCAGTAAAAAAATAAAACGGCTGCTCCATTAAAAAAGCATTCGCGCCAAGAGCGCCGAGCATAAAAACCGGAATGAGCCAGCGCAGCAATTTATGCGAGAGCACTTGCAAAGTGAAGAACCCATACCGAAACGGATTCAACACCGCGCGCACGCGCAAGAAGCCGCGCCACGCGCGCGCCACGATGCGCACTTTGCGGCGAAACTCTTGCTCAAAAGAATCCGCGCCGTTTTCAAACGAGAGGGCTTCGCGTTCGTAAACATTGCGATAATGCTGCAAAGAAATCTGCATGGGGTTCACGAAGTCACTCAAGTCCGCGGGCTGCAAAGGCCGATAGAGCGCTTTGCGAATAGCGTAAATCGCGCCGTCGCCGCCGACGAGCGAGCCGACGCGGCTTTCCATTTGTTTGATGGCAAGCTCATAGCGCCAATACATATTCTCGCTCTCGGTCGAATCCGTTGCGCCTTCGAGATTGTAGCGCGATTCGCCGGTGACGCAGCCGATTTGGGGATCGGCAAAATTGCGCACGATCTTGCGCACGGTCTGCGGATGATACATGGCATTCGCGTCGGAAAAAATAATGATCTCACCTTGCGCCGCGGGCACGCCGGCATTCAAGCCTACGGTTTTGCCGCCGCGCTCGTTCATGCGCAAAAGACGCACGCCGCGATTTTCATATTCCCGCACCACGGCGTCGGTAGCGTCCGAAGAGCAATCCGAAATGACGAGCACTTCGAGCAGCGCGCGGGGATAATCCAGCGCAAGGCTGTTCTCGATCTTCGCGCGAATGACTTCGGCTTCATTGTATGCGCTGATGATGAGGGTGACTCTCGGCTCGATGGCTTGCATCCGCACGGCGCGCGGCGGAAGCAAACGATTCAACAGCCAGAGCAAGAGCGGATAACCGGCATAAACCCAAAGAATCAAACCGGCGCAAATCCAAAACAGGATGATCATAAGCGCGATCTGCAATGCAACACCATAAAAGCTCAACCGCGCACGAAACGCGCGCACTATTTTGCGCGGGCTTCGCGCGCGCAAGCAGCAGAGCTATAAAAAAATTTCAGGGAATATTTTTAACGATCGGCGGGCCGAGCAGCCGCGTGAGCCCGAGCGGCATTTTTTGCCACAGCTCAATCGCGCGTTGATACTTGGGATTGTGCGGACTGATATCCGGCAACGCACGACCGGGAGGCAGCCAATATTGCCAATAGAGCGCGGCAGGTTGCGCGCCCCACTGCTCCTTGAATTTGTAGGTGCCTTCATTGGGCGAGCAACGCCCGAAATCGAATCGACGATAGCCTTGCTGCACGGCAAATTCCAACACGGACCAATAGAGCAACATATTCGGCGCGAGCGCATTGTGTTTGCGCAGCGCCGAGGCCCACGGAATTTCCAACGTGTCGCGAAAGCCGAAGACCAAACCCGAAGCCAAGGCCTCTTGCTCGCGATAGACCGTGCAGAGATGCGCTTGTTGGGGAAAAGCGGCAAGAATGCGCGCGAAAAAATTTTTCGAATACACCGGCGTGCCCAGATCGCGCATGTTTTCCGCAAACACGTTGTAAAAATTTTCTAATTCTTCTTGCTGCCCTACGCGCGTACTCAGCCCCTCTTTTTGTGGCTTGCGAATTTGGCTGCGCAGTTTGGCTTTAAAACTATTGAACAGCGCCTCGGTGTCTGGTTGCAGCTCCAGCACCATCGCAACTTTGTGCTGTTTCGTGGGAAGGTCCGGCATTTGTGGAGAGAGGTGACGAAGCTCCAGGTGTTGCACATGCAGTTTTTTTCCCAAATCCCGCGCGGCCTCGAAGAGCGCGTCGCGCGCGGCTTCGTTATCGGCAAGAATGCCGCCGTAGTTCAAATAAGGAACGGAAACCAGAAAGGCGCCAAAGATACGACTGCGCATATGCGTGAGCGGCAACACGCCCTGCACGGTATTGCCTTCGCGCGCGGCGAGATAATAACATTTATGCCCAAAAGTTTTTTCGATGACACTTTTCCAGCCGCTGAGGTGTGGTCCGCGGCCGTCGGGATGGCGCAAAACGTATTCGTCCCACGCTGCAAAATCGGAGGTGATTGGCTCAACGCGCATGATGAAATCGGTTAATGAAATTTGCCATTGTTGTTCGAAGCTTCTTCCGTGCGCGGCCAATCTTTTTGCACCGACGTTGTCGCGAGAACTTCGTGCATCGTGCCGAATGCAAATTCATCAAGCAAGCGACTCAACCGCTCGGTGGTGAGCGCGAGATTGCCGTAGTGCCGCATGGTTTTGAACTTGCCGAGCTTGAGTCGTGGCAATTCCGGATCAACTTCCCACGGATGCAAATAAATGATTGCGGGTTTGCCTTCGGCGTTGATGCGCCGCACACTGTTGCGAATAAACCAATAAGGATAAAGCCGAAGATAACCGCCGCCCGCCATCGGAATATTTTTGCCCATCAGCTTGATCGTGGAAAGCGGAAACTCGATTAGGCGCGGCCCGCTGGCGAGGCGAATCTCAAAGGGAAAACGCGGCGCATCGGGAATGCCATAAAGATCGTGCTTCACGGGGAAGATGCTGGAATCCACGGTGATGCCGAGTTGCGCCAATGCTTCCCACGCCCACATCGAGGAGCGTGTGATGGAATAGCTCGGCGCGCGATAGCCGCGCACCGGATCGCCGGTGATACTCTCGAGCAGATGCAGGGATTTTTGCACGTCCCGAAAAAACTCTTCGCGCGAAAGCTCATAAATAATCTGATGGCCATAACCGTGGCTAGCAATCTCATGTCCGAAATCTTTAATGGCAAGCACGATTTCCGGAAAGCGTTCCGCAATCCAACCGAGAATGAAAAACGTTGCCTTCACGTTCTTCTTTGCAAATAAATCGAGGATGCGGCAGGTGTTTTTCACCACCGTGCTCGGCATTTTGTCCCATTCCTCGCGACGGACATGATTTCGAAATAGCGAAACTTGAAACCAATCTTCAACGTCGATCGTGATGGCGTTCTTGATGCCCATAAATACGAATACGAAAGGAATCCTTACAAGCCGCATGTGGCGATGCGCACCTGCGGCGAGACGTTCGGTTTGATTTCCTTCCATGGCATCAACAGCACATTCATCCGTGAACGTGTGCAGACGATAACAAAAATGGCCGTGTGCGGGCCATTTGAATGGGGCAACTGACGAGAGAATTTACCGCCAGAGTCTTCGAGTTGCGTTAGGCGCTCGCTAAAAATGCCGGGACGAAGCGGGAGCGAGTGTTAGCTCATACGAACGCCCATATTAGGTCATTCAGCAGGAATCCTTTTGAGCACTGGCGTTTCTGCCCAGAGCTGAAAAAGATTCCTGCGAATGACAGCTTCAAGGGGGGCGCTTGTCGAATTTGAAAATCAAAACTCATTCGGGAAGCAACTTGCTCATACCGATGATTGTAAATTGAGAATTGCAAATTTGAAATTTGCAATTCTCAATTTAAAATGCTCTAGGCTTTCTCGGCGAGGTACCACGCCACGGTTTTCAGCAGACCTTCTTGAAATTTGACTTGGGGCGAAAAAGACAACAGTTGGCGCGCGCGTTCAATCGCAGCCATCGAATGCTTCACGTCGCCGGAGCGTTCGGGCTCATAGATTGCCGGAACGTGCTTGCCCATGATTTCATATAAACATTTCACCAGCAAGTTCAAGCTGTAGCGTTCGCCGCAAGCGATGTTCATCACATTGCCCGGCGCCTCGGGCGCAACGCATGCGCGCAAGTTGGCTTGCACGACATTTTCGACGAAGGTGAAATCGCGCGACTGTTCGCCGTCACCGTAAATCACGGGCGCTTTACCGCTCGCGAGCGCCATAATAAAGCGCGGAATGACCGCGGCATATTGCGAGTCCGGGTCTTGTTTGGGGCCGAAGACATTGAAGTAGCGCAAGGCCACGGTTTCCATGCCGTAAATAAAATTGAACGAGAGCAGATAGCGCTCCGCGGCGAGCTTTGAAACCGCATAAGGCGAGATCGGATGCGAGGGCATGGTTTCCTCTTTGGGCAAAGTCGGCGTGTTGCCATAGACGGAAGAAGAAGAAGCGAAAACAAAGCGCCGCACGTTGGCCGAACGCGCCGCCAATAGCATATTGAGCGTGCCGGTGGCATTGACCTCGTGGGTCGTCCGGGGATCTTGCACGGAACGCGGCACGGAACCGAGCGCCGCTTGATGCAACACGTAATCAACGGATTCCACGGCGCGCGCGCAAGCCGCTTGCTCGCGCAGGTCGCCTTCGAGCACTTCAACTTGATTGCCGAACTCGCTTAAATTCGCGCGCTTGCCGGTGGCGAAATTATCAAACACGCGCACACGTTCGCCGCGCTCCAACAAAGCCTTGACCAGGTTCGAGCCGATGAAACCCGCCCCGCCGGTCACCAAATAAAACGCCATTGCCACGCTCCTATTTTACTTTCTCTTCGTTCGAGTAATATTTGTAGCCGTAGTATTTGTGGTCATAGTAATACGGCAACACACCTTTTTGATTGTTGACGATCACACCGAGAATGTTCAAACCCGCGTTGCGCATAAGATCGACCGCGCGGCGCACCACTTCTTTGTGCGTTTCGCCGGCCTTCACCACCATGAGCGCGCCATCCATTTCCGAGCTGAGGATCAATGCGTCGGTCACGGGAATAACGGGCGGCGAGTCCACGATCACCGTATCAAAATAGAATTTTATTTCAGAAAACAAATCGCGCAAGCGCGGCGAGTTCATCAATTCGGTCGGGTT
Organism: uncultured Cytophagia bacterium; assembly: GCA_964395375.1. Classification (GTDB taxonomy): domain Bacteria; phylum Zhuqueibacterota; class Zhuqueibacteria; order Zhuqueibacterales; family Zhuqueibacteraceae; genus JABWAN01. Next base: position 10,594 of record CAYNDW010000020.1, on the reverse strand, counting down.
GCTGATCACCCCGCCGGAGGTGAGCAGCCGCAAATTTTCAATCGGCGTCGGTTTAAAGCACGTGTCGAGTTTGCGCGTGCCCATCAGCACGTCGGCCACGCCCTCTTCTTTGGGAATGCCGAAGAGGTGATGCACGCGCGGGCGGCGCAAATCGCAATCGACCAAAATGGTTTTGGTGTTGCGATAACGCGCAATGGTGCAAGCCAGCATCGCCGCGGTCGTGCTCTTGCCTTCATTCATTTTGGCGCTGGTAATGAGAAAATTTTTCATCTCCTCCGCGCCGTACATATTTTTAAGCTTGGAGTAGAGCCGACGAAACTCATTGCCTTCCGGCGATTCGTCGCGAAAAAAAGACATAATTGAATGAATAGGTGTTCTTTGCATAAATCCTCTGGTAGCGTTCCGAGGCGCGATTGCCGAAGCGTGAGGTGGTGAAAAGCTGAGTTGCCGGTTGTTCGTTGGTTTGCAACGCCCCTCAATTTGTCATTCTGGAAGAACCTTCCCTCGCACTCGGACCCATTCTTATTCTTAAAGGTGTTCCCAGAACTAGGGAAGGTCCTTCCAGGATGCCATTTAAATACGGGCGCTGCAAGTCAACTTTGAAGACTACTTCAAAATCGCGTCAAACAAAAGCTGCATGCCTTTGTGATCATATTCCGCCAGGCGCTTGTTGCGCTTGGCGCGCTCGAACGTAGGATTGACTTTCAACGCTTTTTCAAATTGCTGAATGGCTTTGTTGTTCACGTGTTTGCTCATAATCACGAACGCCACGCCGAGGTGGTTGTACAAGTCCGCGTAGTTGGGATATTTTTCGATGTATTCCTGCAATTGCCGAATGTGCCGCCAAATATCTTTGCTGCTGATCTTCGTGCCGTTGTGCATCACGTGCAGATAAAAATCCATGATGAACGACATGTCCGTGGGCTTGGCGATGTTCGTCAAGCCTTCCTCTAGCGCTTTATAGGCGGGTTCGTATTTTTTCTGCTTCAGCAACTCTTCCGCGCGCGCCACGGCTTCGTTATGATAAGCCGGATTAATTTTCGCGGCTTTATCGAGATTGTCTTTCACCTTTTGGTTGCAATTCACCGACAGCGCAAAATCTTCCTTGGTGAAGGCGTTGAGTACGTAAGCCATGGCGAGGTGATAAAACGCCTCGGCATAATACTGATTGCTGTCGACTGCGCGCAGAAATTGTTCGACGGCTTTCTTGCAATACTCTTTTTTCAAATAAGCCACGCCGAGATTGTTATGGAAGTCGGCAAAGCCGGGCGACATGGCAATGGCCTGCTCCAAAGTGGAGATCGCCTCTTCGAAACGTTGCACCGCGGTATAAGCGCGGCCCAGGTTGTTATAGATCACCGAGATTTTCGGATTGAGCACGACCGCCTCTTCAAATTCGACCACGGCTTCTTCGTGCATCCCGCGCCGCATGAAAGCTTGGCCGAGCAGACTTTTCAGCTCCGCCTGCTCCGAATCGCGCAAACGCTCGGACAGGCGCAACAGCATTTCGACTTCGCGCTTCTTCTCTTCATGAAAGCGGCGCGTGCGCAAACGGAGCAATTCGCCGGTCCACTCCGGGTTGATATCGCGCGTGCGCGTTTCCAACAGCGCGCCGTTGCGAAAGAACGAGGAGATGATCAGTTTTTGATAATCGCTCGTGGTGGTCTTGAGCAAAAATTCGCTTTTCGCGGTTCGAATGACGTCGTTAAACAGAAAATCGGACATAGGTATTTCTCACGCGGAGGTTGAGGTTTTGAAAATGCGATCTACGAACTGGCTTTGCCGGCAAATGCGAGGCGCTGCTCGCGCGTATTCAAATCCGCGAGGCGCAGCCAGCGATAAACCGTCGAACGGCTCACAGGCACCGGCGGTTCGAGGCGCGTTTCACAAAATTTTTGAATCATGGCCGGGCCATACTGCGGATGCGCGCTCACAATTTGGCGCACCAGGTTGAGGTGGTCTTCTTCTAATCGCTCTTTGCCCACGTGCGCCGTGCGTTGCGGCGTTTGTGACATGTTCGCGGCTTTTACTCTATCCGCCAAAGACGGCGTCGTGTTTGGCGTCGCCGGCGTGGAGGCGCGCGGCGCGCTCTTAGGTTCCGGCGCGTGCTGCCGCGCATTATTCGCTAAACGCTCGGAGGAAGGAGCCGCGGCTTTCGTAACGGGCTTTGCGGGTGTTGCGGTAATTGCAGCGCGCGTTGTCGCCGCGCTCGTTCCCGGCTTCACCGCCGTAACCGGCGCTTCATCATCTGCTTCTTCGTTCCACTCCGTTTCCTCCAGCTCATCTTCTTCGGGCAGCGTGTCTATTTCTTCGAGAATCCAAGGATCATGAATGTCTTGCAGTTCGAAATCTTCCGACGCGACGTTTTCTTCCGCGTGCGCTTCCGGCCATTCCTCGCCATTGGTGCGCTTTAGATTCGCCGACCTCATGGCCGGCATTGCGCTTTCGCTTTCAGGCCAGGTCGGAATCGAGGTTTCGATTTCCGCCGACGAAGCTTCCGCTTGCGCCGCAGGTTCTAGCTCATCGACTTCCACGTCAAAAGTGATTTCAGAGGCATACTCGGAATAATTTTCCGACGCGGCGGCATCCGTTTCTTCTTCTTCGGAAACGACCCATCCTTCTTCTTCCTCCGCGGTCGGGTTGAGCGGCTCATATTCCGGCAGCGGGGGTTGCGGGTTGCCCGAGCCTAAAGCCAATGGCGGACGAAACTCCGGGGCATAAATCTCCGTGACTGCAAATGCAACCGGCTCATCTTCGGCCGCTGCAAAAGGTTCGGTGTGCTCGCGCTGCGGTGCGATCTCAAGCAACGGCGGCGCGCTCGTTGGCACCGGCGTCTCCACCTTCATCGCGCGCATCTCCACTTCGAAAGAAGCGATGGCTTCATCCACGGTTTCATAGGCATTGATGAAGCTATCCAATTCCAGCAGAAAGAAAACATCCTGCACGTCCGGATTCATGCCCGCGAGGCGAATATCACCGCCGCCCTTGCGAACATTGCGGAACTCGGCTGTGAACGCGCCCCAACCCGCGGAAGCGACAAACTCAACCTGCGAGAGATCGACAACGATATGATACTGTTTCCGCGAAATCAGATAGGCAAGCACCTTTTCAAATTCATTCACACTAGTCGCATCGAAGATGCGTTTCAAGCGCGCCACGTGAATGCCGGTGTCCGTGACTTCCACCGCTTCGATTAATTGTCGCCGGTTCGTCACGTGCTGTACCTTTCCAAGTTCATATAGATTATTCTGAAAATTTTGATGCCGATTGAAAAGTCGGGTTGTGCGAATTAGACAATCCGACTCAAAATAAAATTCTGAAAATTTTCGCGGCCACACACGGATCAAAAACGCACACTGAAAAGCCGGAAGCTTTTTCCGCGTGCGTTTTTGTTCCGTGCGCCGCCCGTAGGGCTTCGGCTTTCAGTGTGCCTGAAAATCCAAAGTAGAGTATTCGGGTATTGGAATATTGGGCGAAGTCATCGCAACTACACCAATACCCCAATATCCCAATTCCCCAATCCCCCGCCCCCTCAACCTCGATTCGCCTTGCCGCCTTCCGCGGTTTGAATTCTGGGAATCGTGCCGAGCACATTCAAGCCGAGAAAGGTTTCGATTTCATCGACCGACTTGAAGGAGTGATCAAAAAACTCCAACAGATAAACCGCGCCAATACCGCAACCCAAGCCGCCGAACACGGCGATGAGCAGAATTTTGTTTTGATCGTCGGTAATCGGCGTGACCGGACGATTGGCCGGATCGATCACGCGAAAGCGCACTCCGGCATCCGCGCGGCGAAACTCTTCTTTTAAAATCGTACCCCGGGTTTGATCTTCGAACGTGCCAAGAATCGCGGCCAGTTCATTAACTTTCTCTTGCAGCTTTTGCTCCTGCGCTTCTTGCGCGGGCTTCGCCGTGCCGCGGCGTTCGTAATCCGTGCGATAACCTTTCAACGTGTTGCGCTCACGATTGAGCAAATCGAGATCAAGTTTGGCGACTTGATATTGGGCTGCGGTCGCAGCCGGCTGGGCGTTGCTTCCGGCCGCCGCGGCTTTGAATGCTTCGCTGCGATATTGCTCGCGCATTTCCGCGATGTCTTGCTTGATGCGAATCACGTCCGGACTTTTCCAATCTTGCTGCATGGCCACGCTGGACAAGCGTCCGGCTTTTTCCAGCATTTGGCTATATAAACTCGCGCCGCGGCCAAACTCCATCGTGCTAGAAGTGGAGGCGGTTCCGCCCAGTTTGCCGGCCAATTCCTGCAAGCGCTGTTGTTGCCTGGTTATATCTACCTCCAGTGACTGCAAACGCGCATCAGCCGCGGGTAAATTGGAGGCATTCACGATCAAACTGCGACCTTCCTCCCGCGCGAGCTGGGTTTTGTAATTTTCCAAGCGGGCGCGCGCTTCTTCATATTGTTCGCGGAACTCGCGTTCTTTGCCTTCGCTGAACTTGCGCGTGCCTTGCATTTCGAGGCTTTCCGTTTTCAAGGCGTTCTCAATGAAAACGTCGGCAATGCTCTTGACGATATTGTGCGCCAGTTCCGGATCCTTGTGCTCAAAGGAGATTTCAACAAAGTTGCCGCGTTTGGGGAAAATAATTTTTTCCGTCAAGCGCGAAATGAGCCAATCCACCTGCAAATGGCGAATTAACTCGGCCTCCTCCGCGCCGGGATGCTCCTTCAATGTCGAAGCTACTTGCTCGCGCATGGCCGCGCTCGCTTTGAGTTGCACGCGATCAACGACCTTCCCGAGAATTTCCACGGAGAGCAATTGCTTTTGAATGTCTTCCACCATATCGCGCATGCGCGCGGTCTTGCCGCCGTCCGCGTTGGGCAACACGTTAGACATTTCCTTGAGCATGTCGCGGCCTTGATCGATGAGAATCGTGGTGCGCGAGCGATAGGTCGGCTCCATCGTGGAAATGCGATACATCGCGCCGAGCACCGCGACGAGGGGAGGAATAATCAAAAACAATTTTCTCCGGCGCGCAAGCTGAAGAATGCTGCGCAGATCGATCTTACCGCCTTGTGCCATGGGAGAATTGCCTCTTTGCTAAAAATGAATTCGCGTGTTTCTTCGTTCGAATATACTCGTTGCGGTTTAGTTTGTGATCGCAACGTAGAGTATCGCGACATTTATGTCGCGATAAAATAGGACGCGCGACATGAATGGCGCGGTACAATTTCATCCGCAACGAGTATAGCTTGTGCCACCCTACGGGTTGTTGTTATTTTGGCCGAAGAGCTTGTTAAGCAACAAATAGGAAGTGACGATGGCAATCGAACCTTTCAACGCTTCCGTAAACGTCGTGCCCAAGATAAAACGCTGATAATCGTCGCGGCCCGGAATGAAAACCGTATCGCCGGGACGCAAAATGAGCGGAACGGGATTCGCTTGTTTGGTGTAATCTTCAATATTCACCGAATACACCACGGGCGCTTCCGGGCCGCGCGTAATGATCTTCACGTTTTTAAGATCAGGCTCGCGCACCGGACGACCGCCGCCACCGCCGCCCACTTGTATCAATGGCCCGCCGGCAAGCACGATGGCTTGCAACACATCCATACTCTTTTCGAGCGGATAGATGCCGGGCGTGACCACATATCCGAAAACATAAATCGAATTTCTGTTGCCAATCAAAGACGCATTCATTGCGCCCACGCCCGCTTGGCCCGCGGGCAAGCCCGGCACGTCAATGTTATCGCCCGGTTGCAGCTTGGGCAAATTGCTCATGTCGCCGCCGGTAAAGGCCGAGGTCAAATCGACTTCAAGGATCTGACCTTGCTCCGCGCCCCCGCGGATAATTTTGACGGTCTCCAATCGGGCCGTAGGCAAAGGGCCGCCGGCTTCGAGAATTGCTTCCCAAATCGTCGGCACTTTATTGAAAGTATATTTGCCCGGCGCCGTCACCGCGCCTGTGATAAAATATTTTCTGCTGCCATATTCGTTAACCTCGATGGCTACTTGCGTGATCTTGCTATTGTAGACCGAGATTTTATCAACAATGGCGCGGCGAAGCTGATCCATCGTCAAACCCGCGGCCGTGATGCGGCCAATGACCGGCAGATCGATCTTGCCTTCATTGTCGATGCGCGTTTGCGTTTTCAAATCCGGCTGCTGCCAGAAATTGACGGTGATGAGATCACCCTTGTCGAGCCTATACTCTTGCGCGCGCGCCCATTGGGCAGTTCCCAGTATGAGCGCCGCGCAAGCCATAAAAACAGTGAGCCGCAATTTGAACATGAGGTTTTTACTCCATATGAGAATCGTGCGCTTCGTCGTAAAGCGGATCGCACGGCTTTGGCTGTCAAATCATTTAGTCTTCGCTTGCACTTCATTGCTGCCGGCCGATAGGCCGCCACGATCATAAACGAAAACGCGATAATAGTAGGTGGTGCTGCGATCCAAACCCAGATCCGTAAACGTCGTCGCAGTATTCACATTGATGATGTGAATCGGCGGTTGATTTTCGACGAGGCCCGGCGTGCGCGAGCGATAGATGCGATACGAGGCGAAATCGCTGTCGGTGTTTTGCGACCAAGAGAGGCGCAACGTGGAAGTGTCCAACACCGCGGGCGTTGCCAGGGTCACGGGTTGCGGCGGTTGATTCCGCGCGGTGGTCACACTGGCAACATTGCTCGCCGTGTTTTTGCCGCCTTGATCAAAAACATACACCTGATAAAAATAAGCCGTATTCGCAAGCACCGTGTTGTCGAGATAAACGGTGGTATTGGGATCGGTGATGAACGCGACCGGCGGCGTGAGCGGGTCAATCGGTTGTTTCGTGCCGCGTAAGACGCGATAGCCGGCAAAATCATCGTCAATGCTGCGCGACCAATTCAATTGCACCAAGCTCGTGCCGTCGCCCAAAAGCTGCGGCAGATTCAACGTCACGGCGTTGGGCGGTTGATTCGCGCTGACGCGGCCGCCCACTTCATTGCTGGACTTGCTCGCCAAACCGCTGGTATCAAACACGCGCACTTGATAGTAGTAATCAACCCCGGCAGTCACCGTATTGTCGTTATACGTCGTGGTCGATTTGACGGTCACGCGATCCAACAACAAGGCTTGCGTCGGCGTGAAATTCGGCGTGGTGCTGCGATAGATGCTGTAGTTTGCGAAATCCGCTTCTTCCGAAGTTGTCCAAGAAAAGCGCAAAATGCTTTGCTGCGAACCAACGGGTGTGGGTTGGAACAAGTTCACCCCGTCGGGCGCTTTGAGAATCGTGACTTTGGTGGCGGCCGTCACGCTGACGGCAACATTGCCCACCCGATCGGTGAATAATCCGCGCACGCGCGCTTGCGTTACTTCGATATCGTCGGGCACGATATAATTCAACTCATACACGCCGTCGTCGCGCACTTTATCGCCGTTGGTGGCGTTGTCATAAAGCTGAATACCTTGCGGACCACCGTCGATGTTGAGGCGCGCTTCGCCTTGCGGTTCGTTGGCGTCCAAAATAAAATGGATGACCGAATCGCTTTGCGTGGGCTTGCCGTTGGTACTTTCGCTCACACGCTCTATGAGTGCGATGGTGTCGAGAATAATGGAGGCGCTGATGCGGCCTTTGGTTTCATTCCCGTCGCGATCGCGAAATTTCGCGTACACGGTTTTCTTACCGTCAACCCTCGTCAAGGTCCACGGAGTCGAGCTTTCGAACGGCTGCCAAGCGCTGCCGGTGAAGAGCGAATCATTTGCAATGAGCATCAACTCCGTCGTGAGCGGGGCTTTGATAAACAGCGTGACCAGCGCGCTGTCGGTATATCCCAAGCCGGCGTTGATACGCAGCGCATAAACATTGGGCGTGGCCGAGGCTGCGGTGGAGCGCAAACCTTCCGCGCCGTTCTTGGAAACGCCGCTGACTTGATAGGTATAAGTTTGACCATTGCGCACCAAGCGATCGGCATACTTCGTCGTGGCGGTGGAGTCGATTAACAAATAAACCGTCTCACTGGCCTCGCGGCGATAGATGCGATAGTTTTTGACTTTCGCCGGGTTATCAATCGTCCAACTCAGTTCGATTTGTTGGTCGCTAATCACGAGAATAAGCCCCAAGGGTTGCCCGGGAAAATCTTTGGGATTGGTATTGGGCGCCGTGGGTTTTTTGCTGCAACTAAACCATGCGACACACCCCAACAACAGCGCGGCGGAAAACTGACGCATACTCCATTTCACGTTCATGTGGTAAACACTCCGGATTCCTAACATGATTTATCCTTCATACCGTGACTAAAACTGTGCTTGCACACCGACTTTGAAGCTCTCGAGCGTCGGATCCACAGGAGGTGTCACAGTCAAGTTGATGTCCACGTTATCGTGATGATATGAAGGGAAGAACAGGACAATGTCAAGGAGGTTGTAGAGATAGACACTGGCGGCGAACAAGGCCCAACGCCGGCGTGCTTCATACCGATCATCCAAACCCGCCTGCGCGGCATTTAACTGCGTGAGCAAAAGCGGCCGCTGTACGGCGTCGCTCTGGCCTTGTTGAAAGGCCGCGGAAGCGGCGTTGAAATCATCCAAGGCTTCGTTGTAGCGCGCGTTTTGATAAAGCAATGCGCCGAGCGTAACGCCTTGCGCCGCGGCGATAATGCCGCCTTTCATGCGTTGATCGGAATAAGCTTGCCCCCAGCCCGGAAAGAGCATGGAGCGATAAAAACCTTTCAGGCGGGTTTTGGGAGAGAGTTTGATCGAAATCTTTTCGTTGCCCTTGCCGGTGAAGAAGAAATCTTTCGACCAATCTTCATAGCCGAATTTCTCGGCTTTGATTTGATAATGGCCTTTGAGATAATGCACCACGGTATAGGGCGCGCGTCCGGCCAAGCCATACTCGCCTTTCAGCGAAACAATGGCGCCGGTTGGTCGCGAAAGAATTTGCGTCTTGGCGAGGTTTTCCGCCTCCACCGTTTTGGTCGCGGGAAATTGCGCGTGGGCAATTCGCGGCGCGGCGCAGAACGCCGCGCAGAACATCATCCGCAGAAAAAAAATGAGCGCTAGCTTTTTGCTCCGGCCTCTTTGTCGCAGCCTCAAGCAGCGCGTGCTTCGCACCATAATCGGAACCTCCATATTCAATTCCTCAGCCTCGTGCCGCGGGCGCGGAGATCATGTTATTTGCCCTCAATCAGCCTTTTCCCGTCCGCGAATAATCATCCAAAGCGTTTTAAACAGAATCATCACGTCGTATTTAAACGAGTGATTTTTGACGTACATGAGATCGTAACGCAGTTTTTCACGAACGTCGTCAATCGTGGCGTCATAGCCGCAATAAATTTGTGCTATGCCGCTCATGCCGGGCTTCACTTCCAAACGACGGGAATAGTCGGGAATCTGCTCCACCAGCGAAGGAATGATCTGCGGACGTTCTGGCCGCGGGCCAACCATGCTCATTTCTCCCAACAAGACGTTCAAAAATTGCGGAATCTCGTCCACATGCGTGAAGCGCAGAATATTGCCGGAACGCGTAATGCGCGGATCGTTTTTCTGCGCCCACACCGCGCCGGATTTTTTTTCGGCGTCGCTGCGCATCGTGCGAAACTTATACACGATAAAGGGCCGGCCATACACATCCAATTGGCGGCGGTCATCGCGGCGACGATCATGTTGCACCGCCAAGTTTACACAACGCCGATTGCGCCGGCGATAATTCAAGCCCACGCGCTGCTGGCCGTAAACCACCGGGCCGTTGGAATCCAACTTGATAAACATCGGCACGCACAAAAACATGACCGAGGTCATCATGAAGCCGAGCAACGCCATCACAAAGTCGAAAACCCTCTTGCCGAATTGCTCCCACCAATTGATGCCGGAAAACGGCGCCGTGATTTTTTTAACCAACTTCTCCGGCACAAACAAAATCACCAACAGGGAGCTAAACAAAAAAAACGGCGCCAGCAGCCATTCCCCGACCATACGCTGCTTCCAAGAAGGCCGGGGATTCGTGGTGCCGAAAGTATGTGAAGGCCGCGAATGCACTTCCGCGCCGGCCACGTGGCCGTTCGGTCGAATCATTTTGTGATAGCGCCGATAGACTTGGTCACGATCAAAGCTCAAGGAAGCGCCGTCTAACGCTACCGCCTCGAGAGATATCTGTGTCACATTCTGCCCAAGCACTTCAGATCCTTCCATCTCTAACATGCTCCGATTTCTACTGCTCCTGAATATTGTAGCTTCCTTCAGACGGAGATGATCAAGCCCGACCTCAGCCTTGCTATATAATGCCGCAATTTTAGCGCGCGTAACAAACAACTCCGAAATTCCGCACCCGCTCGCAGCAGCTTGCAACGCCGGAGAGCAACAAGAATCGCCAAAGCCGACGAACACCTTTAAGACGAGCTTGGGCTAATTCGGCGAGGAGGCGAGCGGAGGTTTTATGAAACCGGCGCAAACAGCTCCTGCGTTATTTCCTGCGCTTCGGTTTTTTTTCTGCCGTTGAGCGCCGCGCTTCGTCCGTGGGAGGATTTCTGAGGCTTCATGCGCTTGAAGGATTGCGCCGAGAACTGAAATTTGTTCAATAGAGCATATAAAGTATACCGACTGATACGGGCGGCGCGGGCGGCCTTGGAAATGTTACCAAAGAATTTTATCATTTGTAAC
>CAYNDW010000019.1:0-21996 GCA_964395375.1 uncultured Cytophagia bacterium | reverse complement strand
GGATAGCGATCTGCTCAAAGTCGCGCATCACGGCAGCCGCACCTCCAGCTCCGAAGCGTTCTTGCGCGCGGTCACGCCGCAATGGGCCGTGATGTCCCTCGGCCGGCGGAATCGCTTTGATCATCCGCATCAAGAGGTCGTGCAGCGCTTTGCGCGGCTAAAAATTCCCACGCTGCGCACCGATCAAACCGGCGCCGTGATTTTTGAAACCGAGGGCAAAAAACTCCAGCGCTTGCGTTGAAGCACGGCGCGCTGGAAACGTAACGCAGACCTCTGGCCTGCCTCGAAAGCGAGCGCCACTCGTTCTACTTCAACAGATTTCATTTTCTGCCCGCGAAACACACGAATGACACGAAAAAAGCATTCGTGTGTTTCGCGTCATTCGTGGGCAAGGTTTTTTAATCTGCCGAAGTAGAACTAGACTCCGAGCGAAATCTAAGTTACACCTTCACCATCTCGGCTGTCATTCAGCAGGAAACTTTTTACTCGCGGGAGATGCTGTCGCGCGCCTAAAAAGACTCCTCCGGAATGCTTTCAAAAGGAGAAAGCATTCGACTCCGAGCGGGTGCGTGACTTCCGCGCCCATGCCGCCGCGTTCGCGCCAATGCACGAACGCAATAAACTCCGCGCCGATCCCGAGCACGGAGCAGTGTGAATGCGATCCGCGTATGCAAGCCCAGCTCTGGTAAATCGTTTCGCATGCGCCACCAGCATCGAGTGCAGCGCGATAACTCTCGCGGCGCAGAGCCGGAGGAATTTTTTGGGGGTTCGCAAGTTGGATCAGGGCGAGAGGTTGAAAGCGATCTAAAGCTCGCTCATTACCCAGGGAGTAGTAGCCCCGCTTGCGGGGCTTGCATCTCCTAGCCTGATGCTTACAGCATCAAGCGATAGCCGGCGAAAATGAGACGCAAAATTTAGGTTCTAAGAAGTGAAAATTGAAAATTTTCAATTGACAATTTTCAATGCTTTTGGTTGCGGCTGAAGTCGCGCGAGACTCTACCTTCCCGGATGCCCATACGCTTCGATGCGCGGCATATGCTGCAAATACTCTTCGGCCGTGATCGCGTTTTGCCAAACGCCGGCGAGCATGGCCGCGCCCGTGATTGCAACGAAGAGACCGAGTAGTAACGCCGCGAGCACCGGTGCGGGGAGGCGCCGCGCGGGCAGCGCGGTTTTTAAGTCGAGCGTATTTTTCACCGGGCAAGCTTGCGCGCATGAGAGACAGGCCATGCACTCGTCCGAATGCACGCGCGTGAGCTGATGCACTTTAATGTTCGAAGGGCAAGCTTTCGTGCACAACTCAGAATCAATGCAGCTTGCGCGATTGCGCGTGATTTTCGCCGGGCTGAAAAGGCTGCCTAAGCCGAGCAGCGCGCCATAGGGACAGAAATAGCGGCACCAAAAGTTTTTGATCGGCAGCGAGAGCAGCGCAAGCACGCCGAGGATGATCAAGCCCGTGCGATCCAACTCCGTGAAGAAGCGCAGCATCTTGAGGTCCGCCACGCGATTGTACGGGCTGTAAATGAACGCCGTGAGCTCGCGCACGTTCATCTGCCACACGATGGCGTAGAGAAAAAAGAAGAGCAGCAGATACTTGATCATGCGCAGCGGCCAATCCAGAAATTTCCACACGCGCAAATTCCCGCCAAAGAGCATGCGGCCAAATTTCCAATGCAGCTCCGAAAGAAATCCCACGGGGCAGAGCCAGCCGCAAAAAGATTTTTTAAGCAACACGCTCGTCGCCACAATCGCCAAGAGAATGAACACCGCGGAGGGATGAACGAGATTCAAGCTGCCGGTGAGCCACCAATGTTTGAGCGAGATCAACGCGCTGAGCGGCAGAAAGCCTTCGACTCCCGGCGGGCGCGTGACCTCTGCGCCAACGCCGCCGCTTTCGAGCCAATGCACGAAAGCGATGAACTCCGCGCCGATCCAGAGCACGAGCAATGTGAAAGCGATTTGCACGTGCAAGCGCAGGTATTGCGAATCGTTCTTCATGCGCCACTGCCACCGCGCGAAGCCGGTCAACGTGCGCGGCGGGTGCAGCGCGCGGCGCAGGCCCGGCGGGATTTTTTTGATGCTCTTTTCTGTTTGGAAAGGAGCGCGCTCGAAAGTATGCAAAACGTGCGTTGTCATGGCCGGTTGCTTTTGGTTTGAATCGGATAAAAGCGTCTCAATCTCAACTTTGCCGGCAACAAGGACAAAGAACATGCCTCAAGCGCAGGGCGGCGTACGGTCCATGACTGAATTGATTTCGCGGCGCTTAGAAAGAATGCGCGGCCGGAGGTGAATGAAATCGGCGAGGCTTTGCTCTCAGGAATGGGAAACTTCGCGCACAGCCCTCGCAAAATTGCGAAGGCTTCGGGTTGCGCGCCACTCAAAGCGACGGAGTTCGAGTTTGCGATCGCCGCGCAAGCGCGGAAAAGCATTTGCCTTTTTGAAATTTTTTCGATAAGCAAGAGAGTGAATTCCGGCAGGCTCCACCAGACGTAAACGATTTTCTTTGGCAGGAACAGCATGACGCCTCAAAATCACGAGCGCAACAATGCCGAATGGCTCGCCGCCTTGAGCCGCGATGACACAAGCGCGTTGCGCGATCTTACGCATCTCTTGCGGCGCAACTTGGGTCGCGCCCTCGGAAATCGCACCGGCCTCGACGAGGCCGCGCTCGAAGATTTCACGCAGGAAGCGTTGATGAAAATCACGCGCAGCCTAGCAACCTTCCGTGGCGACAGCCGCTTCCTCACATGGGCCACGGCCATTGCCATGCGCACAGCCATGACCGCGCTGCGCCGCTCGCATTGGAAAAATGTGTCGCTCGACGACATGACGTTGGACCGTTTGGAGCACAGCGAGTCAAGCCCGACGCAGGAAGAAGACAGCCAGCGCCAAGAGGTCGTGCAGTTGCTCTATAAAATGATCGAAGCGGAATTGAGCCCGCGGCAACGCGAAGCCGTGCTCGGCTCTTTGGTCGGCGTGCCGCAAGCGCTGCTGATGGAGCGCCTCGGCCTCACGCGCAACGCGCTTTACAAACTCGAGCACGACGCGCGCAAAAAACTCAAAGCCGGGCTCGAAGGCTCCGGCGTCCGCGCCGAAGATGTAAGAGAACTTTTTCACGAGTAGTCAAAGGAAGAAAACTTGCCATGAAGCTGACCACGGAAATACTCGACCGCCTGGCGCAAAGCCTCGTCGCTACTCGTCCCGAAGAGATCGATTGCAACGAGTGGCTCGTGCGCGTCGGCCGCCTGCTCGATATTCTGCAGCGCGGCGAAAACGTGCCCCAAGACCTTGCGCCCGTGCTGCATCATCTGGAATTGTGCCCGGAGTGCAGCGAAGAGTTTCAACTCTTGCTTGCCGCGCTGAACGAAAGCGCCGGCTTGGCAGAGGCAAACTAGTTCTGATTTCGAAGTAAGACTTCTGTTCCTCGTGTCGTCTATACGAGTGACGACAAATCACAGACGCCTCTGGCGTCAACACAGCACTCTAGCACAAGGAGCAGAAAATGAAACGCAGCATCACGTTGTTGGCAAGCTTGTTCCTCTTCGCACATCTCGCGTTCGCGGGCGATCTTGTAAATGCAGACGCAAACAGCAAAACCGGCTTGCAAGGCTACGATCCGGTTGCCTTTCATACCGTGGGCAAAGCCACCAAAGGCAATCCCGCTATTGCCGCGGAATATCACGGCTTCAAATATCTCTTCGCCTCCGAAGAAAACAAAGCCGCGTTTGCGCAACAGCCCGAGAAGTATCTCCCCCTCTACGGCGGCTACTGTGCTTTCGGCGTTTCCATCGGCCAATTGTTTCCGGTAGAAATCGACACCTGGGAAATCGTGAACGGTCGCCTCGTGCTGCAATACAGCCAAGACATCAAGAGCGAGTTCGCGAAAAGCAAAGAAGCCAACTTCCGCAAAGCGGAAAGCAACTGGCCCAAGCTCGTGAAGAGCAACAGCAAGTAAGCCCGCGTTCTCGGCCCCGTTGCATTTGCCCCGGGGCCGCTTTTTGATCATCGCGCAAACTGCTTTTTATGTTTTGTCGCTGCGCCACCCTCGGTTCCTCTGCGTTTATTTATCTGACCGCATCTCTTCGAGCGAGCTGATTTAAAGCGCTGCGCAGATTTCAAAAAGCAAAAGCTTTTGCTTCTTGATAAAACCAAACAGCCGTTGTTTGCAACCAGGAGCAGGATTCATGATCGGCATTCGCCTCAAACGCGTTTATGAAGCTGCGGCCTTGCGCGAGTATTTGCTCGCGCGCCTCAAAAAGAAAAGCCGCGCTCTCGCTGCTTGAAGCGAGGCGCGGCTCTCTAACTTTTAGACGCTAAAAATTTTCACTTCGCTGCTTTCCTCCTCTTCACTCCCCGTCCAGCACACTGAATCAAAACGGCTCACGGTCCTCAATCAACCACGAACTCCTGCAATGGCCCGAGTGCGGCAACTGGCGGCGATTGCTCGAACCATGCGAGCATGAGATCGCGGCGCTTCACGTAGTTTTGCAATTGCTCCGGCGCGAGCGGATCGGCCGAGGCCGGGCGCAGACGCAACGGATCCATCGGTTTGCCGTTGAGATACATCGTGTAATGCAAATGCGGCCCGGTGGAAAGTCCCGTCGTGCCGACATAGCCGATGACTTGCCCTTGCTTCACATAATCGCCGGCTTTTAAATCCGCGGCGTATTTGGAGAGATGGCCATAGAGTGTAGTGAAATGATTCGTATGCGCCACAATCACGCAGTTGCCATAGCCGCCTTCCCAATCCATTTTCATGATGGTGCCCTCCGCCGTCGCGGTCACGGGCGTGCCTTGGGGCGCAGCGAAATCCACGCCGGTGTGCGCGCGCACTTTTTTGAGAATGGGATGGCGCCGGCCATAAGAGAAGAACGAGGAGATGCGGCGATAGTTGAGCGGCGATTTGAGAAAAGTTTTTTGGAAGGAGCCGCCGTTGCGATCGAAGTAACCGCTGCGGCCCGTGCTGTCGGAATAGGAGCACGCGAAATAGCTCGTATCCGCCTGCTCATAAGTTGCGGCGAGCACCTTGCCATAGCGCACGAACTCGCGGCTGCCGTTTTCTTTTTCAACAAAAAGCTTTTCATAGAGCAAACGGAAACGGTCGCCTTTGCGCGTGTCGATAAAAAAATCCACGTCCCATTGAAAGATGTCCGTATACGCGAGCAAAAGTTCCGGCGACTCCGCGGTGGCCACCATGGCTTCATACAAAGTCGAATTGATTTCGCCGGAGAGGAAATGCACCTGCGGCACAACGCGCAGCGAATCACAGGCAGTAAGAAATTCGCCGCTCTCCGCGCGCTTCACGTGAATGAGCAGTTCGGGTGAGGCTTCATAGGTGAGTTGATGCAACGCGCCCGTGGAATCGACCATGAGCTGCAACTCTTGGCCGGGCTTCAAGCGGCGCGGATCGAAGACACGCCGGAGCGCTTCCAGCGCGGGAAAAATATCGCTCGGCTGCACGAAGCTGGCTTGGAGAATTTGCCCAAGCGTTTGGCCGTGCGCAATGGTGTGCGTGAACTCCAACAGGCTCAACTTTTTCGTCGTAGCCGTGGAGTCGAAACTAAGAGGCTGCAGGGGTTGTTGATGAATCGAATCGGTGTTGCGTTGGGTTAAAAAAAACAGAATGGTCAAAGCTGAAAAAATAACGATGCGGCCGATGAGTGCAGATCGGCGAACGAATAGCCGCATGCTCCTCTCCTCCAAAAGCGTGAGCTGAAAAATTTTCTCCTGTCGATTGTGGTCCGATACGTTTGCTAAACTTTACACGTGTCGCGGGACAACGGTGCGGCAAGATACACGATGGACAAAACAGAACCAAGCAGGGAATGTCGATGTTGATGAATGCTGGGCGAATCTCTCTCGCTTGCAAATCGCTTCTCTGAAAACGTTCATCGCGGGCCATTCATGCTCCGCCTCACAATACTCTACACAACCTGTTTGGTTTTCCAAGCAACAACCCTTTCATGAATTTCTTCAATTGTAGCATCGCCCCAGTATTCCGCAATTTCCTTCACGGAATCCCCTTTCCCTCTCTCTAGCGAGACGACAAAATGTGTCGCCTTTTGCAGACCTAGATTTTTCACCAGAATCTCCCACCCTTCCTTCAAGGTGATCTCCGCGTCGAAATAATTTTGCGCTATTGTGTTCATAAGATTTTACCTCGTTCAAGTAATTCAACAAACAGAATTGGATTCATCACTGAAAAGTATTCTTTTCTGGTGGCTTTGGCGAAACGGCGATAGCAATTGGCTTGCTTCTTCTGTGTGATTTGGGCATCACACGAAAGAAAATAGCGGGCGTTACCTAAAATAGCAGACGCGATGTGGAGTGCATCGCGAGCGCGTGTGTGGCAACTTTTTCTTATTGCTAGGCCCAACTCCAAAGTTTCTTTTGAACTCAAAATATGTTCACGGCATAACGCCAAATACGCTGCGCACTGTACGCGCTTTTCTTCTTCAACACTATTGTGAGTCTCGAACTGCAGAATATCCGAGCCAAGAAGGAGCAATGCTCCATCTCGTACTTCAGCAATGATCCTCAGAAAGGCGTCTGTCTCCGCTTGTATTTGGTTGTTAGTTTGATTGTCAAAGGGACGCGAGTAAACATTCGTATCCAAATAAACGACAACAGGATCAGACACGAGTATTGTTCCCTCCTTTCCGAGATCGAATACACAAAAGTAGTAGCCAATCAACGCAATTTACCTACGCCTCATAAACCTTCAACACCTCATACAACGTCGTGCGTTGCGCGGGCGTGTAGCCGGCTTCGCGAATGAGCTGCACCACTTCGTCGATTGTAGTTTTGTTCACGAAGTTGGCCGCGGCATGGACGTTCTCTTCGAGCAGCGTGCCGCCGAAATCATCCGCGCCGAAATGCAAGGCCACTTGCCCGATCTTCTTGCCCTCGGAAAACCACGAGGCTTGAATGTGCGCTAAATTGTCGAGGTAAATACGCGAGAGCGCGAGGATTTGCAGATAACGATTCGGCGTGGCGTAAGTCGGAATGATTTTTTCAAGCGGCGTGTTGCCGGGTTTGAAGCTCCACGGAATGAACGCGGTGAAGCCGCCCGTCTCGTCTTGCAATTGGCGAATGCAGTCCAGGTGCTCGATGATATCCTCGTCGGTTTCGAGGTGGCCGTACATCATCGTGGCCGTGGTTTTATAGCCGAGTTCGTGCGCCTCGCGCATCACATTCAGCCAGTCCGCGGTCGTGCCTTTTTTGCTGCTAATCTTCTTCTTCACCCGATCCGTGAGAATTTCCGCGCCGCCGCCGGGGATCGTGTTCATGCCGGCTTGTTTGAGCTGCAATAAAACTTCACGCAGCGAAAGGCCGGAAACTTCGGCCATGCCGCGAAGTTCAGAAGTCGAAAAAAAGTGCGGATGAATCTCCGGCACTTCGGCGCGCGTGCGGCGCACCATGTCGAGATAATAATCGAACGGCAGCTTGGGATTCACGCCACCTTGCAAGAGCACGGTAGTCACGCCCGCTTGCACAAAGTCTTTGAACTTCGCGATCATTTCGTCCACGGAATAGGTGTAGCTATCGGCCTCGCCTTCGTGGCGATAAAACGCGCAGAAGATGCAATCGATGTTGCACACGTTGGTGTAGTTGGGATTGGTATCCACGACGAACGTGACCATCGGCTGCGGATGCTTCACGCGGCGAATGCTATCCGCGGCCGCGCCGATTTCGAGCAGCTCGCCTTCTTGCAACAGGCGCAAACCTTCTTGCGGCGTCAAACGTTCGCCGGCAGAGGCTTTGGTATAGAGGTTTTGCAAAGACATTTCTTTCCTTGAATCATTCAACGGTGATAGGGTTCGTTACGAAGCGAATGTTCCAACAACATCTAATCTATTTGTAGCGAGTTCTTCAACAGCACGCCCATGGAATTTCTCATTCAAATGAAAGCCGTTTTGCAAGGCTGCAACCGACCGAGCATTAATATATCTTTTTTGCTCTAAAGTTTTCAGGCCCGTCTCATCAAACAACACAAGATAATCATAAACCCGCAGGCGGTTGTGATACGCGAACTTGTTGCCTGCCAACTTTTGCCACTGTCTTTCATAATATTGTAAGAAATTTACTGAGCAGATGGATTCATCTGCATGGGAAAAATGATCCGAAGGATCAATGATGTGGAGGCTCAATCCACCTTTAGTCAGGACGCGTTTTGCCTCTTGTAAGATGGCTTTCAGTAAAGGCGGGGGAATGTGTTCAAACACACTTACCGACAAATAGTAATCAATGCTATGAGCAGCAAAAGGCAATGTTCTCGCATCAATAGGCGCGCGGTATTCAATCTGAGTAAGCGCAAGAACGCTTTTTAAATTCGGTTGACAGTTTAAAAGTTCCTCAAGACGTTGCTCAAAGATTTCGGTTTGTGCCCACTCACCCCAAATGGCTTTTAGCTCGGGCAGATTTTGCCGCAAATACGCAAGGGATTCTACCACGAGGTTCTCATTCACGTAAGTATTCAAATCAACGGTATATATCTTTTTCGCTCCACACAACCATAATCCCAGCGGCACGTTTAGCCTTCGGCCCGTGCCGATCTCCAAACAGGTTGCGTCGACTATCGTTCTGTTTTGCTTGGCGAGGTATTGCAAAAATTCGGCGACATTAGTGAAATGTTCTTTCATATTCACGTTTTTAAGCCCGCCGAATCCACGTTGCATGTAGAAATAAATTGCGTCAGCGAATGGCTCGGGAAGCCTGCTGATGGCATTTTGAATAAGAGCTTTGGTCTTCCAGTTCATTTTTCCGCCTGTTAAAAAGCTATTCGAAAATACGCACTATGCTTAACAACCGCGCCTCACTTCGCCAACACGCCTTCCATCTTCTCCAACTCCACCACTACGCTGCCGAGATCGAACGCTTTCACGTAAATCTGGCTCGTCATCAACACCGGAATCTTGCGTTTGTCCGCGGTGAGATGCACGACCACGCGGCCTTTTTGTTGAAACAGGCCGGGCGTTTTGAGCAACGGCTCGACGACGTAGCAATCAAACTTGCCTGCGCGCGTGCTCACGCGCTCTTTGCGGTACACGACGATCTTGAGCGGATACACTTTGTTGTCTGCGTGATTATCGACGAAGATCGAATCGCCGGGCGCGAAGTCGAGCGTGCGAATATAATACATGGCCGAGAGCACGTCTTGCACGAACATGGGCACATTCACGGTATCGCGTTTGGTTTTCCTTGTCGTGATGGCCAAGCCCGCGCGATGATCGAACTCCACAAGCTGCTCCTCGCGAAAGCTGCCCTCGTGCTGCTTTTTTTCAAAACGCCAACTGAAAATGCCGGCGACGTCCGTGAAGGATTGAATGCGATCTTCGACTTTGTAGAACTTTGAAAAGAACGAGCTCGACCATGCTTCTGAAAGGATGCGAAAACATTTGCGGCCATTCACTTCCACCGTTTCGGGAATCGAAAGGCGCGCATTACCCGCGACGATGGGGCCGTAGCGCACGATGAAGGTCAACTTCTCGCCCACGCCGAACGCGGGATTCGCCACTTCGCGAATCTTAAACGTCGTGTCGCCAACCGTATGATGCGCGGGCGGAGACGATTGCGCGCGCGCGTCTAGGCATAAAACAACAGTGCTAACAAACACCATAACACCAAAACGAGCGGCGGCTTCCTGTCGGAGCATATGCTTTCCTAAAGTTTAAAGTGGCATACGCTCGTAGTCATGCCTTATGAAACTCAACAATCAAAGCCGGCAGTCAAGCGCCTCTCCCATATATGTCATTCAGGAGGAATCTTTTTAAGCACTGGAAGCAACACCCAGCGCCGAAAAGATTCCTCCAGAATGACATATCCTAGAAGTGATTATCGAATTTGACGATCAAAACTCAAAGGGCATCACTACGAACGTTCATCTTAATTTTTCTTCCGCCTTCGCAATCGCCGCGGCGACGGTGATCTCACGCATGCAAGCACACTCATTGGAATTGCGGCAACGCCGGCATTCCTCTTCGCGCGACATGAGCACGTCTTGTCGGCAACCATAGGGGCCCCAACGCTCCGGGCGGCAAGCGGTAATCGGCGGATAAAACGCCAGCACCGGCACGGCCATCATGCGCGCGACGTGCAACGGGCCGGAGCTATTGCCCGCGAACAACGCGGCGTGGCGCAACACACCGGCAAGCTCGGTTAAACTTAGGCGGCCGGCGAGATCAATGGCTCTGCCTGCAGTTTGCGTTTGAATAAATTCGGTCAAAGCCTTCTCCTGCGCGCTGCCGGTGAGCACGACTTGCAGTTTGCGTTCGCGGCTTAAATGCGCGGCCAGCGCGGCGAAATGTTCGAGCGGCCAATCGCGCGCGGAATTGCCGCTGCCGGGATGGAGCACAACATACGGCTCACGCAAATTCCATTGCGCCATTTTCTCCGCGAGCGCTTGTTCGTGCAAAGCGTCAAAACGATAATGAAACTCGACGCGACTATTAATGATGCCGAGCGGGCGCAGGAGTTGGAGATTGTATTCGGCCTCGTGCCGGCGCGCGTCTTTGCGATGCTCATAAACGCGCTGATTGAACAGTGCGCTGAACCAACGATAGCCCGTGCCGAGGCGCAGCGGAATCGCCGCGCGATAAAACGCCCACGCCAATTCAGGCCGTGGATAAAGCGCGAGCACCGCGTCGAAATCATACGAGCGCAGCAATTTCGCCAGCGCCTTTGCGCGCAGCGCCTCGCCTAAAGAATCCACGCGCAGAACGCCGTCAACATGCGGGTGCAAATCTAAAATTTCCGCGGCATAGTCGCGCGCCAAAAAGAATACTTCGCATTGTGGAAATTCCTTTTTGAGCGCGGTCGCGACCGGAGTCGAAAGCACGAGATCGCCGAGCCGGTCCGTGCGCGACAACAAAAAACGTTGCGTGGTGCTCATGGCGTTTCGCGGCGGCGTTCTTGCACCAGATGCACGATGGCCGGCAAGACGCGATCAATTTCATCGGCGATGAGGCGGCCGCATTCGCGATAGATCGCGAGGCTCGAGCCAATGGGATCTTCGATCTCCGGATCATCGAGCGGCTCAGTTTGCGCGAATGACTTTAAGAGAAAAACGTTTTCACGATAGGCCGGATAGTGTTTGCGCAAGTGCTCGACGTGCTCGCCGGCCATCGCCAATATCAAATCCGAGGCCGCAACGAGTTTGCGCGATAGCCCCTGCGAGCGATGGCCGCCAATATCGCCGCCGAACTCGCGCACGACGCGCACGGAATATTCCGCGGCGGCCATGCCTTGAATGCCGAGCGTGCCGGCAGATTGCACGTCCACCTCGTCTTGCAAGCGTTGCGGCAGCTTCAATCGCAACAGGCCTTCGGCCATCGGGCTGCGGCAACTGTTGCCGCTGCACACGAAGAGAATTTGATAGGGACGACGCTCTTCACTCACGAGGCCAATACTCCGATAATTTTTTCCACAGCTTGTTGCGCGATGACGCCTGGACGCACGAGGCGCGGCGGCGCGGTCGTCACGTCAATGATCGTTGAGGGCGAAGTATGGATCACCGTGCCGCTATCCAAAACTAAATCGATTTCATGCCCGAGTTGCGTGACGATGTCATCGACCGCGAGCACCGCGGCATCGCCGGAAAGATTTGCGCTCGTGGAAGTGATCGGCGCGCCCAAGTGCGAACTCAACTCGCGCGCGAGCACGCTGTCCGGCACGCGCATGGCGATTTTGTTTGTGCCCGCGGAGAGTTGCGGCGGCGCGTGCTCGTGCGCATGAAAGATCATGGTCAACGGCCCGGGCCAAAAATGCTCCGCGAGTTTTTCCGCGAGCGGAGGAAAATTTTTGATCCAATCCGCGAGCATTTCTTTGCTGCCGACAATGAGCGGAATTGCTTTTTGCGGCGCGCGTTGTTTCAACGCATAAAGTCGCGCAACGGCCTCGCCATTGCGCGGATCAACGCCGAGGCCGTACATCGTGTCCGTGAGATAAGCAAGCACTTGGCCTTCGCGCAACGCAGCAACAGCTTGGGCGATTATGGCGGCATCGGGACGGTGCGAATCGATTTTGATGATGCGCATGTGGTAGCATCGTTCAGCCACGGCTGGGCCGTGGCTTTAAATTTTTTATAAGACTCGCTTTTCGAAGCGTTGTTTGTTGGGTTGCAACTCCCACCAACTTGTCATTCTGTAAGAACCTTTCCTCGCACTCGAAAAAAAACTTGTTCGAAGTGTGCCAAGCGCTAGGGAAGGTCCTTTCAGGATGACAGTTTGAGGATTAATGCCGACGCGCTTCATACTCGCTCTGTTTCGGCAACATCGCGACGACGCTTTGAAAAACTTTCTCGACCTCAATCTCTTGCATGCAAGCATGCGTGCCAATCGGGCAAGTGTGCGAGCCGTGCGCGCTGCATGGGCGGCAGGGTAGATCGCGCTCGATGATTTGATGCCCTTCGCCGAACGGCGCGAAACCGAAGCGCGGCACGGTCGGGCCGAAGATGGCAATGACACGGCAATTGGTCGATACGCCGAGATGCGTGGGCGCGCTGTCATTGCTCACGAGCACGGCGCAGCGATTGAGCAACGCGGCAGACTCGCGCAGCGAAAGCAGGCCCGCGGTGTTGATACAGTTCGCCCCACTTTCGTCTTTGATCTGCTCGCATAGCGCCGCGTCTTCTTTTCCACCTAAAAGAAAAATTACCGCGCCGGTTTCAGCGCTCAACTTGCGCGTGAGCGCGGCGAACTTTTCTTTCGGCCAACGCTTCGTGGCCCAAACTGAGCCGGGCGCGAGTGCGATCCAGTCTCGCGTTGCAGCGCTCTCTTTGGTTAATAAAGCAACGCGAGCTTCATCGTTTTCATTCCAATGAATTGCAGGCTTGAATGAGGAAGCAACGAGCGCTAGGTCGCGCTGCTGTAGCGCAGGCATCTTGCCTGCAGGAAAGGATGCCTGCGCTACGTGCTGCACAAAGAACTGAGGCGCGAAGCCGCGGAGCAAATCGAGATTGCGCTCGACTTCGTGCTTTTCTTCATAAGCAATTTTTTGGTTAAAAAGAAAAGCGCCGGCGCTGCGATGGAAGCCGACGCGCACGGGAATGCGCGCGAGCCAAACGAGAAGCGCGCTTCGCAAAGAACGATGCGGCACGAGCGCGAGATCGAAGCGCTCTGCGCGCAATTGCCGGCTCAGTTGCCACAAGCCGCGCAGCCCGCGTTGCTTGCCGCGTTTGTCATAAACCCACACGCGCTGAATGTGCGGGTTCTGCTCCAATAAATTCGCCGCGCCGGGAATGACCATGAAATGCACCTCGCACGGCGCGAAGATTTCATGCGCGGCCTGTGCCAACGGCGTCGCGAGAATCACGTCACCGATGAACGCGGTTTGGAGGAGGAGCAGCTTCTTCATTACCTCAAAATGTCATTTAGCAGGAATCTTTTTATGTGCCGGGGATAGAGGCCAGTGCTTAAAAAGATTCCTGCTGAATGACATGTAAATTAGGAGTGCGATAAGTGTGATCTGTTTCGTGCTCGGAATACTAGTTCTCAACTAATCGACCAATACTTTTTCCCGCAAAGCCACCTTCATACTTGCGTCAACCGGCGGCGCGGTTTTCCATCTGCGATGCATCCAAAACCAATGATCGGGATAACGGCGCACATATTTTTCGAGCACGTTGGTCCATGCTTGCGTGATGTGGTGCAGCTTCTCTTCCTCGCTCCAATGCGGAGGCAGATCATCGAAGCGCAGGCATTCGCTTTCAACGATGTGCTTGCCGTTTGGCTGCCGCAGCGAGAACACGAAGAGAATGGGCGCGCCGGTTTTGAGCACGAACGCGGCCGGGCCTTGCGCGGTGGAAGCGGGACGGCCCATGAAATTGACGAAGAGCCCGCCGCGACCCGCATCTTGATCCGCAAGAATGGCGACGAATTTTTTTTGTCGCAACGCCTTCAGAATATCTTTTAATGATTGGCGCGGGATGCTGTGCATGTTGACTTTTGCGCGCGTGCGGCGAATGAGGGCGTCGACATAAGGATTGTTTTGCGATTGATAAAGAGAGACCACGGGAAAATGATGCGCGAGCATCACGCCGAGATATTCCCAATTGCCGAAGTGGCCGGTCATGCACACGGCAGCACTTCCGGCATTCAGGGCCGCAAACCACGGCGCGGAATCTTGCGCGCTGCGAAACGGCGCGAGTGCGGCCAATTCTTGCACTGACATGCGATGCAGGCGCAGATACTCCAACAGCATCATGCCGAAGTTTTCATAGTTGCGCCGCGCGATGGCGAGCAACTCCGCGGACGATTTTTCGGGAAAGGCGTGGCGCAGATTATCGAGCGCCACATTGCGACGAATACGCAAAACCGAAAAAGTAAATCGGCCCAAGCCAGCTCCGAGTGCGAGCAACCATTTGAGCGGCAGCACTCCGGCGAGTTGAATCAGCAGCAGCAAACCGCCATATTCAAAAAGATGTTTGAGCTTTCGCATAGTGACCACAGCAACGCTTCAAATTTGGGTTGGTCAAAGTAGGCAAAAATGGTTTGATTGTCAATTTTAAAGTCGGCGGGAAAGAGCGGGAGCGCGATGTTCCTGCAACGGCTTGGCCGTTGTATTGAATGCTTCGAGTCGTGATGACGCGCAAAGTTTTAAAAACCTCGGCCAAGCCGGGGTTGAACATTCTCTCCTCATTCCAAAATTTGAAGCAGATATTTGCCATACTCGCTTTTCACGAGCGGCGCGGCGAGATCGCGGAGTTGTTCGGCGTTGATATAGCCCATGCGATACGCGATTTCTTCCAGACAAGAAATTTTGAGGCCTTGCCGCTTCTCCACCGTCTCAACGAAATTGCCGGCTTGCAAAAGAGATTCATGCGTGCCGGTATCAAGCCAGGCAAAGCCGCGGCCAAGCAGTTCGACGCGCAGTTGCGCCTTGTGCAAGTAACTCATGTTGACATCGGTAATCTCCAACTCGCCGCGCGGCGAGGGCTTGAGGCTCTTGGCGATTTCGACAACTTGGTTGTCGTAGAAGTAGAGGCCGGTGACGGCATAGCTGGATTTTGGTTGCGGCGGTTTCTCTTCAATGGAGAGCGCGTTGTTGTTTTTGTCGAAGGCGACAACGCCGTAACGCTCCGGGTCGCGGACATAATATGCGAACACGGTTGCGCCGCTCTCTTGCTCTGCCGCGCGGCGCAGCATTTCCGGCAAGCCGTGGCCGTAAAAAATATTGTCGCCCAACACGAGCGCAACATTGTCGTTGCCGATAAATTTTTCGCCGATGAGGAACGCTTGCGCCAGGCCTTCGGGGCGAGGCTGCTCGGCATATTCGAAGCGCAAGCCGATTTGCGCGCCGCTGTTCAACAAGCTGCGAAAGCGCGGCAAGTCTTGCGGGGTGGAGATAATCAAGATTTCGCGAATGCCGGCGAGCATGAGCACGGAGAGCGGATAATAGATCATCGGCTTGTCGTAGATCGGCAAGAGTTGCTTGCTGATGGTGTGCGTGATCGGATATAGCCGCGTGCCGCTCCCGCCCGCGAGAATGATGCCTTTCATGATGCAAGCTCCTAGCAGTTACCCTTGCGAAGCTTTAAAAACTTCGAGCAGGATAAAGCGGGGTGAAAAGAAAAAGGCACAGTGTGAACTGTGCCCGATAAATTTTCAAGCCGGCCTGTAAGCCGAATTCTGTTTTCCGTAAAACGGAACGATCATCATTTATCTGGGACTGTTGTCGCCAACAGCCTCAAGCATGCTACCCGCTTACTTGAGCGAGCCGCTCTATGCGCCGCCGAAGCGGAGCGCGTAAGCCTATTTGCACTTGCACGAGGTATTGGTTACCCGTTTCACTCTTACTCCGCGCGCGTGTGCGAACGAAGCAGACCTGGTTTCTGTGGCCCTATAACGTCATCACGGACGAGAGGCGTTACCTCTTACCTTGCTCTATCGTGTTCGGACTTTCCTCATTCCGCAAGCGGAACGCGATGATCCGGCCGGCTTGACTGATTCAAAAGCATTAAAAATTTTCAATTTCAAATTTTCAATTCAAACTTTCTCGTTCCCAGACTCTGTTTGGGAACGGGCTTGCGCTTGAAACTCTGTTTCAAGCTTGCTCAATTCGAAACGGAGTTTCTCGAACAAGTGCGTTCCCAAACGGAGTTTGGGAACGAGAAAATTTGAAATGCCTGGCTCGAAGTGAAACGGCTTACGCCGCAACCGGCTCTTCTTCCTGCGAAAGCAGAATACGTCCGCAGCTTTCACAATAATAGATTTCGCGCATCTCGCGAATTTCCATCACGCGCTGTGAAGTGATGCGCGTGCTGCAGCCGCCGCACGAGCCGCGCACGATCTTGACCACGGCCAAGCCGTCTTTACCGCGCAGGATGCGCTCATACGAACGCAGCAGTCCGGGCTTAACACCCACGATCAGGTTTTGCCGCGCGTTTTGCAGTTGCTCCACTTGATGGCGATTCTGTTCCATCATTTGATTGAGCAACTCTTCTTGTTTATCGCGCTCCTGCGTTGCGGCTTGGAGCTGTTCTGCATACAGCGCGATTTCTTTTTTCAGATTCGCTTCGGCCTCGAGCGTTTCGAGAATTTTGGTTTCGCTTTGGTCGATCTCTTTTTCGGTGTGCTCGAGTTCCAGAGTAATGGCATCATACTCTTTATTGGTCTTCACCGCGTAAAGTTGGGTCTCGTATTTTTTCTTGCGCTCCCGGGCCAAGGCGAGCGCGCTTTCCACGGCGCGACGTTGCCGCTCTGCGTTGGAAGCATGCGCGGTCTTCTGATCATAAACGCCGGTCAACTCGGCCACTTTGCGTTTGAGTTCTTCCAAGGATTTGGGCAGATCGCCTTTGGCTTTTTCCGAAGCATAGAGTTGACGATCAACCTCTTGCAGCTCTAGCAGGATTTGTATATTCTCGAACAAAACAACCTCCGGGTTTCAAATATAAGGATGCACGTGCCGGCCTGTTGCGCTGCGCTCTACCTCAAAACAAAGAATGCACCTCGTGGAAGTGCATTCTAATTTAACTTGGACCTGGTTGCGAGCAAGCGCTGTTGCGCGTGACGCGAAGTTTGTTTTGAGCCTGAAGCGGCATAGTAGAGGCGCGGCAGTCGTATGATGTGAATTCGTTTTTTAAGCATGAGCCGGTCGTGTGAATTTAGGCAACTTCAGTTTGATCAAAAACGTGGCGGAATGTAGGCGCATGCCCCTAAAAATGCAAGGTCTTTCTTGGCGTTATTGAAGCCCTAACACCTCAAATTCCTGCACACGATTATTCCCGCTATCCAGCACGAGTATGTGCGCAGCGTTTTCGCGGGCGCGGCGGAGCACAACCACGGCTGCGGGAGATTCAAAAGCACCTTTGCTACTTCCACGCCGGCCATATTCGCCCACATGCTCTCCTGCCGCGTTGAGAAAGAGCAGGACATGCCGGCGGCGCATGGTGACAATGACGCCGTATTCCCATTCCGCCAAACCACAAGGCGAAGTCTCGGCGCCGAGTTGGTGCGCGCGCACGAAATTGCCGAAAGCATCATAGATCATAATCGCATGCCGCAAGGAATCGCTCACCCACACTTCACCGTTGCGCGCGAGCATTATTTTCGCCGGGCGCTCCAGCCCGCCTTCACCCCAATTAAAATCACCGAAGCTCGATTTCGGACTGCCCAACGCTGCGAAACGCAGCACGCGATTGAACTCATGGTCGGCGACAAACAATTCGCCCTGGGGAGAAATCGTCAAAGCCGCGGGATACCCAAAGCGCAAGCTCTCGTCCCGCGCTTCGCCGGAAGAGTAGGAAGAAATGAAATTCAAATCTTTATCATAGCGCTGCAAGCGGTGATTGTTATAATCCGCCACAAACACGTTAAGGCTGTTATCCACCCACACGTCAACCGGGCGATCAAACTGTTGCGCGCCGAAACCGAAGCCGCCGACTTCGCGCATGACCTCACCCAGCGCATTGCATTTTAGCACACGATGATTGCCCGTGTCCGCAATATAAATATTCTCTTCTTGATCAATGCTCATGCCTAGCGGCTGCGCCAGCCTAAGCGTGCTCGTGGAATCGCCAACGATAGCGCCGAGATAGCGCACGGCAATTTGCGGCTGCGCGAAGCTTGACGCCACGCACGTCGGCAGCGTGAATAGCATGATCCACCGATAAAAATGGCTCGTCCGGGTTGTGTGGCGCGGCGATTGGGAAGGCGGCATGGCAGGTTTGCTCGGTGGCATCGCAATGAAAGTCGAATTTTTTCGCGGCAAAAATAGCGCGCGTAAAGTTGCCGTGCAAGCGGAGAAAATACGCGCCGCATTCGCGGCAGAATTGAATTTGCTTTTATCCTGCAAACTTTCCATCTTAATCTTAACCATGAAAGCCGCCGAACGAATCACAATCTTATGAAATCAACCTCCCGTACAACCTTCACATGGGGGCAGAACCTGCAACACATTCTCGGCCCGGCGCGCATATTGGTTTTCAGTTTTGCCGGCGCCATTTTTATCGCCACCTTTCTGCTCCTGCTGCCGTTCTCACATCTCAAGCCGGTGAGCTTCATTGACGCCCTCTTCACCATCACTTCGGCAATCTGCGTGACCGGATTAACCGTGGTCGATACCGGCACGACCTTTACGCTCTTTGGGCAGATCGTGATTTTAGTCATGATCCAACTCGGCGGCTTGGGCGTGATGACGTTTTCAACGTTCTTCGTCTATTTGTTGGGAGGAAAACTCTCGCTCGGAAATCGCGAACTTCTCCAAGAAACATTGAGTCAAGCGCCGATGAAGAATTTGAAGGCGCTGCTGAAAACCGTTTTTCTTGCCACGTTCATCATCGAAATGCTCGGGGCGTTGCTGCTTACCCTGCGTTGGTCGCGCGATTTGCCGCTCCCCTCCGCGATTTATCACGGCGTCTTTCACGCGGTTTCCGCCTTCTGCAATGCCGGGTTCGCGCTCTTTCCCAACAACATGGAATCTTATACCGGCGATTTTATTGTCAACTTCACGCTCACCACGTTGATCATTTTAGGCGGACTCGGCTTTGTCGTGATTTTTGAAATCATGCGCAAGCGGAAGCAAGGACCGCGGCGGCTCTCTCTGCATGCGCGCCTCGTTTTGCGCTCGAGCGGTTTGCTCGTCTTCGGCGGCATGGCGTTGCTGCTCGTGTTTGAATACGGCAACGCGATCGAGGATTTGCCGTGGAGCGCGAAACTATGGGGCGCCTATTTTCAATCGGTCTCCGCGCGCACCGCGGGCTTCAACACGATCAACCTCGGCGCGCTCTCCGATGCGAGTTTGTTCCTCCTCCTCCTCCTCATGTTCATCGGCGCCTCGCCCGGTTCGTGCGGCGGCGGCATCAAAACCACGACCTTTGCGATTCTGCTCGCCTTCATCAAGGCGCGCTTTCACAATCTGTCCGACGCCAACTTGCTCCAGCGCCGCATTCCCGAAGAAACCGTTTCGAAAGCCATTGCGATTTTCTTCTTCTCGCTTTCTTTGATTTTGACTTTCACGGTTCTGCTCTTGTTGGCGGAAACCCAATTGGTTTCACATCAAATGAGCCGCGGTATTTTTTTAGAATTGCTTTTTGAAGTCACTTCGGCGTTCGGCACCGTGGGCCTTTCGGTGAATGTCACGCCGACGCTTTCCGAAGTCAGTCGTTTGTTGATCACTCTCGTCATGTTCATCGGCCGGCTCGGCCCGCTTACCATTGCAATTGCCGTGGGCGGCGAAAAGAAGGCACGGTTTCAGTATGCGCAAGAAAACGTGCTCGTCGGATAAATTTCAAGCGAAGGTTTATGCGTACTATTGCTATTATCGGTCTCAGCAGTTTCGGCCATTATCTCTGCCGTTATCTTTCCGACGCCGGCACGCAAGTGCTCGCCGTTGATATTGATGAACGGCAAATCGACGAAATCAAGCCGTTCGTGTCCAAAGCCGTGGTCGCTGATGCGCGCGACAAAGAAACTTTGCAGGCGCTCGGGTTGGAAGATGTTGACGTCGTGGTCGTCTCCGTGGGCGAGCCGATTGACACGAGTATTCTCATCACGCTTTATTTGAAGGAACTCGGCGTGAAAGAAATCATCGCCAAAGCCAGTTCGGTCGATCACGGCAAAATTTTGGACAAGATCGGCGCTTCGGAAATCGTTTTCCCCGAGCGCGACATGGCCAAGCGCATTGCCTATACTTTGCGCCGTTCCACTTTGTTCGATTACATTGCGCTCGCCGAAGGCTATAGCATTGTCGAAATGGCGCCCGCGCAGGCATGGATCGGCAAATCGCTCAATCAACTCGATTTTCGCAAAAAGCACAAGGCGCAAATCATCCTCATCAAAGACGTCATCGGCGGCGGGGCCCTTATCCCGACCGGTGAATACACGGTGAAAGACAGCGACTTGCTGGTGATCATGGGCCGCGACAATGAAATGGAAGAGTTGAGCAAAATTTAATCGCATTGGGTACACGAAAGGTTTTATCGCATGCCTTCTGAAATTCTCCTCAATAGTTTGATCGCCGGAATTTTAGCGAGCCTCGCGTGCGGCTTGGGCGCGTTACCGCTGCTGCTCAAACGGATTGATTTAAGCAAGCATACCGGCTTGGGCTATGCTTTTGCCGGCGGTTTGATGATGGCCGCCTCGGTTTATAATCTCATTCTGCCCGGCTTGACCATGACGCAGCAGAAGCTGACCCTCATGCGCGTGTTGCCGGTGTTGCTCGGCATCATGGCCGGCGCCGCATTTCTTTGGCTCACGGATTTATTTTTGAGCGAAGAGCGTTTGAGTCAAGCGTCGTGGAAGCGTTGGGGTGGGCGCTCGGAAATTCTCATCTTTCTCGCGATGGCGGTGCATAGCATTCCCGAAGGCGTCGCGGTGGGAGTGGGCTTCGCGTCGCAGGAAGTTTATGATAGCGATCTGGGCGCGTATATCGCGCTCGCCATCGGCATTCACAACATTCCCGAGGGACTCGCGGTCGCGATTCCGATGCGGGCTGCGGGCGCGAGTATCATGAAATGTTTTTGGGCCGCGGTGCTTACGAGTTTGCCGCAGCCCATTGCCGCGGTGCCGGCCGCGCTCGCTTCGTGGTTCTTTCAACCGCTCATGCCCGTGCTCATGGGTTTCGCCGCGGGCGCGATGATGTTCCTCATCTTGCTCGAACTCATTCCCGAAGCCCTGCACCTCGAACAGCCGCGCCGCATCGCTTGGGCCTTCATGTTCGGCTTCGGTTTGATGTTGTTGATTCAAGTGCTGCTGTGAAAATTTTAGTCAGATTGTGTTTTGAGTTCGCTTCTGCAATTCGCCTAACACGCACCTCATAAAGCGCCGATGACGGCTCGCATCTGGCGACGCATTCTCCCCGCCTCTTGCGCCGCGGCCTCCGCAAAACTCGCGTCACTGGCGGCATACATAATCGCGCGGCTCGCATTGATTACCGCGAGGTCGTGCTGTGCGCCGCCGCCCACCTGCACGGCAAATTCCAAATCACCGCCTTGCGCGCCCACCCCGGGAATGAGAAACGGCAAGTCCGGGCATTCGCGCCGTAAGCGCTCCAACTCCTCCGGCTGAGTCGCGCCCACCACGAGCCCGGCATTGTTGCGGCCATTCCATTTCATCACCTCGCGCGCCACATGCAAATAGAGCGGCTGCTCGCGTTGTGGAAAGAGCTGCACACTCGCGCTGCCGGGATTGGAAGTGCGACAGAGGAAGAACGCGCCTTTGGTTTCGTCTTCCAAAAAAGGCAGAGCCGCATCTTCGCCGAGATACGGATTTGCGGTGAGCGCATCGAACGGGAGTTCGCGAAAAATCGCATGGGCATAAAGCCGCGCGGTGTTGCCGATGTCGCCGCGCTTTGCATCTGCGATTCTAATAACGTCGCGCGGCAACGCGGCCGCAACTTGCGCGAGCGCCTCCCATCCCGCTTTTCCCAAGGCTTCGAAGAAGGCGAAATTTATTTTAAACGCGGCGGCGAACGGCGCGGTGGCTTGAATGATCTCTCGGCAGAATTGCACGAGGCCTTGCGCATTGCGCGGCAGAGGCGATGGCAGCTTATCAAGCTCTG
>CAYNDW010000018.1:15948-22295 GCA_964395375.1 uncultured Cytophagia bacterium | reverse complement strand
AAGCCGCGCCCAAGAATTTCATAAAAGCTGCCCGCGGTGAGAGCGAGCCGATCATTCCCCGCGCGCACGCTGCGCTGCGTGAATTGATAGTAATCCTTATTTCTGTCCTCGTGCGTGAACGATTCGAACTTCGCCGCGGCTCGGAGGTAACGATAGCGATACGAGAGATTGAGTTGATTGTAAGCCGTCGACAAATTGCGCGGCTGTGTATCGGGCAAATTGCCCAATTGATATTCAAGCAGGTTGGAAAATGCAAGCTGCGCTTGCGCGGAACTTCCCCACAGCATGAACAATAAAAAAAGCGCCGGCCTATTTCTCATGCTTCGACTTGGCCTCCGGCTGCAGCAGTTGCTCGATCTCCTTTTGCAGAAGTTCCTCTTCCCCCGGACGATAGCCCTGATGCAACGCGACGATTTCATCATGCTCATTCACCACGAGAATCGTGGGCATCTGCGTCACTTTCAACTCGGTCATCACTTGACTGTTCACATCCAACAGCACCGGATAGGTGATGCCGAGCGAGTGCGCCGCGGGCTTCACTTTGGAGAGATTGCGCGTGCCGTCCACGTTGACGCCAATGAACTGCACGCCTTGAGATTTGTATTGCTCATGCAGCTTCACCAATTTGGGAATCGAACGCACGCACGGCTTGCACCACGTGGCCCAAAAGTCGATGACGGTGACTTTCTTGCCTTTTAATTCGGCGTAGCTCTGGGATTTGTTGTCTAAATCATTCAACCGAAAATTGCCGATCTTGCTCGGCAAAGGAGAGAGGTAAAGGTAAAGCGGGAGGAGTAGAGCCAAAATCGTGTTCATGCAAACGCCTTCATTCAATGAGTTTTTATCGGGCTGATTATTTAAGAGGCCGTGCGTCTACATGCCGCTATCCCATCGGCAAAGCGCAAGCCAAGTTCATGCACGCGAAAGAAAACATGACTTAGACAACGCCGCCGCGATAACGGTGCAAATGCTTGCTCGCCACGTTGCGCAGACTTGCACTGCAACGCCTTTGGCGTAACAAGAAGCGGCCTCCTTTTTATTCCCCGCAAGGCGGTTAAGCTTTTTTGACTTTCCGCCGGCTCAGGTTTGGGAATGATGGGCCGAGCTTGAAAGCGTCTCGGTTCGTTTCGCCTTTTTGAAGACCGCGACAATCGTGGCCCCGTGCTTTGCGGAAGTAAACGGTGAATGGATGCCCGCCGCTAAAGAGGCCGCCGCGATCATTCCCGCGCGCAAGAGACGAAAGGGCATGAGCCACGCGGGCGATTTGTTGCAGGAGGTTTGTAAGCGTTCGCTCATGAGCGCGTTGAAAAAGGCATCGAGCGGCAACTGTTGCCACCAATGCAGCACCAAGCCCTGCGCCGCGGCCGCGCGGTTAAGCGTCGTCAAGGTGAAGTGATTCACGTGACGCGGCGCATCGAGCGCAATCCAGTGTTCGCGATAAAATTTCGCATCGAGGCTCGCAATGTTGGGAACGGCGACGATCAACACACCGTCTTCGCGCAGGAGCTTTGCAAGCAAACGCAACGCAGCGCGCGGATCATAAACATGCTCAAGCACGTGCCACATGGTGATGACATTATATTTCTGCGGCTCGTTTTGCAGATCATCGGTGCTGCCCGTTTGAATGTCAAGCTGCAATTGCTTTCTGCCCCAAGCTGCGGCCTTGGCCTCGCGCTCCAAGCCGCGCACTTGCCATCCTGCGGCGCGCATGCAGGCGAGAAACTCGCCCGTGCCGCAGCCGACGTCCAGCAATGCGCCGGTTTGATGAAAGCGGGCGAGGAGCTTTTTCTTCCACCGCAAATTGACGCGGCGCAAAAGCGTATAGAGCCTTTCGGTTATTGAACGCGGCGCGCCCACGCTGGCAAAAGGCAAATACTCTTCGTGCTGATAATAGCGGCCACTTTCCGCCTCGGGCGGGCGCGGATTGAGAAAGATCATGCCGCAACTCCCGCAGCGCTGCAAAGCATACGTTTCGCCCTGCGCGAGAGCAAAGCGATCGGGCACGACAATAAAATTTTCCGCCTGCTCGGTCGAGCAGAGCGGGCACGCACGGTGTTCGAGCACGGACAAGAGAAGGCCTTTCTTTCAAAATTGCAGATGCAGAATAACATTCCGCCGTTTTTGGTGCCAGGCTTCTTTATAAGCACTGCCAGCCTGGAACGCAAGCCTGATTTCGTCAAATCATATGAGTGTGTTGCATTTCACGGGAGCACCCTCCTTCCCTGTCATTCAGCAGGAATCTTTTTAAGTCAAACCACAGTGCTTATGCCGAAAAAGATTCCTCCTGAATGACAACGCTGAGGGAGAAACTACTCGGAGCACAAAATAGGTTACACTTCCGACCTATAGTGTTGTCATTCAGAAGGAATCTTTTTAAGCACTCGGCAGTATCTCCAGCGCGTAAAAAGATTCCTCCTGAATGACAGGCAAGGAGGAAAAGTGTAACCTATATTCCGCTCGGAGTAATAAGTCGGTCCTGCGATTTGTGACACACTCAAATCATGTTTCGCGCGCGCGACTCGCGGACGCACGCAAAGGTTGCAAGAAATTTCCCCAATGGCTTAAAAATTTTAAATGCACTAGGCTTTTGCAACTTTGCGCGCGCAGCGCCCGTAAGTATGCCCCATCAAAATCATGGCGCGGTCGTTAGCCGTCGAGTTTTGCAGACCGGCACAAAATTTTCGACTCCACGTGCGATCCGCAACAACACGAACTTTTTTAGTACAAAGGTGAATCATGAAAACTGGAATGAGACTCTTCACGCTCGCGGCTCTTGGCTTTGCGCTGCTCACTTGGGAGAACGGTCACGCACAAGAAAAAGCGGTGAACTGGAAATTGGTCAGCAAGAATTTGGTGCGTTCGCTGGCCTCGGAGAACGAAGGCCTGCGCCAATCGGCGATGGATTTCTTTGTCCAACACGCGGATCAGCTCGACATCAACGCCGCGGTTTATGACGTGATGCACGTCTATCGCAACCACAAAGACGAGCGCGTCCGGAAGCTCGCGCTGGTAACGCTCTACAAAATGCAGAACAAGTGGGCCATGGAGTTTTTAAAGGTCGATCTGCGCTTTCAAGATTCCGCGGAGTTGAAGCACATGGTCGCCGCGATCGTGCAGGAGTATGAAGCGAAGAAAAAGGAATCGTAAAATTCGTGAATCGTGGATTGTGGAGCGTTGTGCTTGGATGTGATCAAGCTCGACGATCTACAATCCACGATTATACTTTCCACCAAACTCCCCGCGCTCCTTCCCCAACGATACTCTCCTTTCCCTGAATCCCGGCAAGTCCTCAATCTCCCAAAATTTTGTCGCTCCGCTTGCGAAGCTCGCAACCGCTGATTAAATTCGTAAATGACGCCATGCGTGTTGGCGGCTAAATTCGGCGATCACGCCGCCGCTCAAAACCGCTGGCCGAGAGCTTTGGGGCCGCGGCTCGTCGGCGTTATGAATTTGGAAATCGCGATGGTTTGGCGCAATGCTTCAACTTAACAAAGGAAAATCATATGGCCGAGTTTGCAAACTGGAACTCCTTTTTCACTCACCTCGAATGCACGCGCTGCGGTAAAATCGAAACAACGGACAAGCTCCTCGGGCTATGCTCGTGTGGCGCGCCGTTGTTCGCGCGCTATGATTTGAAATCGTTGCGCGAGCAATCGCTGCGCACGGCGCTGCGTGATGCCGAGGCCAGCCTGTGGCGCTATCAACCTGTGCTGCCGGTGCTGCGTCAAGAGAATCGCGTGACTCTCGGCGAGGGTTGGACGCCGCTGTTGCAATCGCGTGCGCTTGCTGCCAAGATCGGCGTGCAAAATTTGTGGATCAAAGACGAGTCGCCGAACGCCACGGCTTCATTCAAAGCGCGCGGCATGAGCCTCGCCGTTTCACGCGCGAAAGAACTGGGCGTGCGAAAAGTCGCGTTGCCTTCGGCGGGCAATGCGGGCAGCGCGGCCGCGGCCTATGCCGCATGCGCCGGGATTGAAGCGCATGTGTTCATGCCGATGGACGTGCCCAAGCCCTTTCAGCACGAATGTGAGTTTTACGGCGCGCATTTAGAATTAATCAAAGGCTTGATCACAGATTGCGCCAAGCAAGTGCTCAGCCGCAAAGAGCGCGAAGGCTGGTTTGACCTTTCAACATTGAAGGAGCCGTATCGCGTGGAGGGGAAGAAGACGATGGGCTATGAACTCGCCGAGCAATTTGATTGGCGCTTGCCGGAAGTGATCATTTATCCGACCGGCGGCGGCACGGGTTTGATCGGCATGTGGAAGGCATTTGAAGAAATGGAGCAACTCGGCTGGATTGATGCGCGCCGGCCGCGCATGGTTTCCGTGCAGTCAAGCGGCTGTGCTCCGATTGTGCGCGCGTTCGATCAAAACCTCGATCATGCGCCGGAATGGGAAAACGCGGACACGGTTGCGAGCGGCTTGCGCGTGCCCAAAGCCATCGGCGATTTTCTCATGCTGCGTGCGTTGCGTGAAAGCAAGGGCACTGCGGTCGCGGTGGCGGAAGAGCGTATTGCCGCAAGTGTGCGCGCCTACTCGCGTGCGAGCGGAATTTTCTTTTGCCCAGAAGGCGCCGCCGCGCTCGACGCAACCCAACAACTCGTAACGCAAGGCTGGATCAAACCGCATGAAAATGTGGTGGTGTTCAACACCGGCTCGGGGTTGAAGTATACCGAGCTGCTCCTCTAATCAAACAAAAAAGGCTTTTTCTGTAAGCGGATTGAACGAATAAAGCGGACAGCCTTTTACTCTATCCGCTATATTCGAAAAATCCGCTTACAAAAAAAACGGGCAACCCGAAATCGAGTTGCCCGCGTACGACCGACCACAAGGAAGAATTTTAACTCAACGCTTTTTCCAATTGATAAGCATGACGGCGCGCAACTGGCGCAACGCTCGTCGTGCTTGTGCGCGTGCCCATGGCCGCGCGCTGCGTTCTCTTTTGGCGGCGCGCACGCCGTCTCGCGAGTTTGCGCAGATAGGCCATGCCTGCGAGCAACACCAAACCGCCGACTCCCGCTCCAAGCCACAGCAGCGCCGGCGAAGAGAGCTTGTCGTTGGCGTTGAGCCACACGATCTTGTTCGCCGCGAGTTCGAATTGCGCGCCTTCGTTTTCCGGCGCGTTCGCGGGAAACTCGAAATCAACGGACAGCTTGCCGTTCGCGATCGTGCCGTAGTTGCGATGACGCGCCGCGAGTTCTTGAAACATGTCATTGCGTATTTGCAGATGCTCGGGCTGCAACAGGAGCGCATACCAACACGTGATGTAAATGCACGAGGGCGCAGCCGCGGTTTCTTGAAAGCGATAGATGACCGCGGCGCTGTCGGCCCGCAAGCTGCGCGCATTGAGCCTCACGCCGAGGCGCGGTTGCGCATAAGCTAGAATCTCGGCTTTCGCAAGATCAAATTCGGCTTGGCTCATTTTGCCGTCGCGATCGCGCAGCACTCGCGCTTGTTGCAGCATGTGCGGCAACACTTCGACTTCGAGCGTCAAACGCTCGGGCGTGAGATAGGCGTTCGTATGCGTGAAAGAATTGGGTTCATTCGCGTTCGCGTTGAACCGCGCGGCGCTTAACAGACTCAAGACCATGGACGCGCTCCAAATCGATTTTCTCATAGTGTCCCTCTAAAAAAAACATTCCGGCTGCAAAGCTTCTTTTTCACCACAAAGGCTTTTCTTGGCGCCTTGGTGGTAATTTTTTTTTCATAAACAACGCCGGAAGAAGACAAAGCTTGTGCCTCTCTTTTAAGTGCGAGCGCAGGCACGCAAGAGCCTAAAACAATATCGTAGCATGTTTCCGCACGCAGTTTTTCAGCGGGAGATTTCTTGTAAAATTTTGAGGAAGACAGTTTGGGGAGATAGCAAAGCAGAAGAGAGCGCGCACGGTCGATCTTAAGCTTTGGCCGTGCGCCGAATTTGTAAGACGAATTTGTATGGCCCGCCGCAGCGCGTCAAAACTGATCTGCGATAAACGCCTCCCACGCGCTTTGATTCATTTTACCCACGCTCAACAAACGCAACTTGTAGCTTTGCCAATCGGGATTGTTCGGCAGGGCGATTTCCAAATCCACCATGTGCCCGTTCTTTTTATCAACCCAAAACACGCCGCCGCGATTTTGCAAGCCCGCGCCGGCAATCGCATACTTGCGGCACACCGCGTCGCCGCGCTTTTCCTCGCCGAGAAATTTTATTTCGGCCTCGCCTTTATAAGCAAAGACCGGAGCGCCTTCGGCAAAAGTCGGATCGGCAATGCCGATCACAAAATTCTTTTCCGGCGCAATCAAATGCCGCAGCGCGAGATTTAAGCTAATGAGATCGAAATTATAGATATGAAACGGTGTGAATTT
>CAYNDW010000018.1:0-15938 GCA_964395375.1 uncultured Cytophagia bacterium | reverse complement strand
CCATTCCGCGTCTTTTTCCGGCGGAAGCCCGGCCGTCACGATTTCCACGAGCGCGGATTTTTCTGCGGGGAGATATTGCAAAGTCGCGAAGAGGCGGCGTTCGCCGGTGTGGAACAATTGCCAAGAACTCAGGCGCGTGGCGCAAAATAATTTCCAATCTAACCTTGCGCCCACGAGGCCCGCTTGCTTTGCGCCCGGATGAAACTTGAGCGCGACCACGCTATCCGGCGAGACGACGTAGATTGAAACGTTCTCCGGCGCGGTGCCGTCGATGTTGGTTTTCAGATAATGATACACCGCGCCCACCTCGACCTTTTCGGGCTGATAGCGGAATTGCGCGAGAGCCTGTTGTGGGGATGAAGCAAAGATAAAAAAACATGCGGACAAAATCATTGACTGGTGCAATGCTTCCTCCTCAAAATCTGAAACAAGAATTTTACTTCCCGTTTAAGCCGCTTTGTAGTCCTGGCCCCTTGTGGGTCACTGTTCATGCACGAAATCCAATACCCCACAAGGGGGTAGGGCTACTAAGTGAGCGATATTGGCCTTACTTCCTCAGGTCAATGACTTCGGTATCGTTCGGTGCCGTGAACGTGAAAAGTTGCTCCGTAAGCTTGGCATTGAGCGCGAGATTTTGCAAACGATACACGGTGATGTTGTCGTTCAAATCGCGCTGCTCGATTTGCAGCGCCACAAAAGTTTTTTTATCCACCCACACCACGACCGATTGCGCGAACGCGTCTTCCTCGCGCGCAGTGAGCAAGAGCACGTGGCAATCGACTGCGCCGAGTTTATCGCTGCGGAGGTATTGCGCTTTGAAGTCGCTCGTGTATTTCACGAGCAGATCGCGCGGCAAGGGATTCTCTTTGGACTTTTCCATGTTGTCGATAAAGACTTGACCTTTGTCCGCGGAATAAGTCCACACGGTTTTGCCGTCGGTCACGATGGTTTGATTTTCGGTTTCAATGCGATAGCGGTCGCCTTTTTTTAAATAAAGCTTGCCGCTTAATGACTGCGTTTCGCCCGCGAGCGCCCAGGTATATTCCTTCTCAAAATCCGCGGAGAGTGATTCGAGCGCGTCGTAAGTCGCGCGCACTTTGCTGAGGATTTTGTTCGCGTTCTCTTGGGCGAAGCTGGGAACGCATAGCGTAAGAGTCACCAGCAAGGGCGCAAACAAATAGCCCCGGAATTTGTCATTCAGGAGGAATCCTTTTAAGCATAACCACCGTGCTTGCGCTGAAAAAGATTCCTTCTGAATGACAACAACATGGTTTTCTCGGAGCGACTTAGGCAACGTACGACGGCTTTCCAACCAACTAAAAAACTTCATTGATTCAAGCCCATTTCTTCAAGGTAAGATTCATCAACCAAAACTTCGCGCGCTTTGCTGCCGTCGAAGCTGCCGACAATGCCGGCGGCTTCAAGCTCGTCAATGAGACGCGCGGCGCGCGAATAACCAATTTTTAGGCGGCGTTGCAACAGCGAGATGGAGCCTTGTTGATGCCGCACCACTAGTTTCAAAGCTTCTTGAAAAAGTTCATCACGACGGCCATCGGCAGCGGGGCCGAATTCGTCCGTGCCGTCTTGCTCCTCCGTGCGCACGGGCAGGAGATCTTTTTCATAAAAAGATTGATTGCGAATATGCTCGATGCTGCGCTCGATCTCTTCGGAAGAAACATAAACGCCATGCACGCGCACCGGCTCCGGACTGCCGGGCGGGAGAAAGAGCATGTCGCCGCTGCCGAGCATTTTATCCGCCCCGTTCATATCCAAAATCGTGCGCGAGTCGATCTTCGAAGCCACTTGAAACGCCATACGCGCGGGAAAGTTGGCTTTGATGACGCCGGTGATAACGTCGACCGAAGGCCGCTGCGTGGCAACGACGAGATGAATGCCCACCGCGCGCGCCATTTGCGTGAGGCGCGCAATCGGTTCTTCCACTTCCTTCGCCGCGGTGAGCATCAAGTCCGCAAGCTCGTCGATCACGAGCACGATATACGGCAACAGCTTGGGCGCAACCGTCTCTTCGCCTTCCACGCCGTTTTCATCCCAAACGATTTTGCCCTCTTTCAAGCGCGTGTTGTATTCCGCGATGCTGCGCACGCCCACGCGCGCGAGCAGCGTGTAGCGATTCTCCATTTCCCATTCCAAGCTGCGCAACACCGCGAGCGCGTTTTGCGGCGTGGTGACGACTTCTTCCGTGAGATCGCTGCGATAATTCAAATGATGTTTGCGCAGCATGCGATAGCTCGCAAGTTCGAGACGTTTGGGATCGACGAGCACGAATTGCACTTCTTTGGGATGCGCTTTATAAAGAATGCTCAAGATAACGGCGTTGAGGCAGACGCTTTTTCCGGAGCCGGTCGCGCCCGCGATCAACAAGTGCGGCATGCGGTCGAGCGAAGTCACATACACTTTGCCCGAGATGGTGCGGCCCAACGCAATGGTGAGCGGCGAGGTCGAATTTTTGAATTCTTCACTTTCAATGATGTCCCGAATGTAGACCGTTTGCGGATCGGGATTGGGCAACTCGATGCCGACCGCGGCTTTGCCGGGAATGGGGGCAACGATGCGAATGCGTTTCGCGCGCATGGCCAGCGCTAGATCATCCGCGAGCGCAGTGATGCGGCTCACTTTGATGCCGGGCGCCGGCTCGAACTCATAGCGCGTGATCACCGGGCCAGGATTGATCTCGCGCACTTCGCCGTCAATGTCAAATTCCGCCAAACGCTCTTCCAACGTGCGTTTGTGATTGAGCAGTTCTTCGCGCGTTTGCACTTTGCCTTCGTCTTCGGGTTTGAACAAAAGCTCGAGCGGCGGGAACACGTAACGATCCGGCCCGGAAGTTTTGCTCGGCGTTTTTTCGGAAACGTCGCGCGCGGAAGGTTTGGGCGCATCAACACCGTCGCGCAGAATCGGCGATTCAACTTTCTGCGCGAGCGGTCGCGGCGGCGCAGGTTGCGCGCTGAGCGCGCCGGGCGGAGGGGCTTCGACGCTGTTTTCACGCATGCGCGCCAAACGTTTCCAACGCGGCTCAGTTGAAAGCGGCTCGTCTTCCTCCAACTCATCCTCAATTTCATCCGGCTCCGCGACTTTGGCTTTCTTGACGCGCTCAGTTGTTGCCGTGCGCCAATTGCGCGCGGAATCCATGCGCTCGTTGAACCACGAGCCGGAATTGGCGAGCCGATCTTTCGCCGCGGCGAAAGCTTCGGTGAGGCTCATTTGCGTGAGATACATGAGTGTGATTGCGCCGACCGCAACGATGACGATAATGCTGCCGATGAAGCCGAAAGCTTGATGCAAGTTTTGCGCGAGGTAGCCGCCGATCAATCCG
The DNA here is from genome assembly GCA_964395375.1 of uncultured Cytophagia bacterium. GTDB lineage: Bacteria > Zhuqueibacterota > Zhuqueibacteria > Zhuqueibacterales > Zhuqueibacteraceae > JABWAN01. Next base: position 12,604 of record CAYNDW010000018.1, on the reverse strand, counting down.
GAATAAGAGAAGCCCGCAGTGGTGCCCGCAGAGCTAATCACTTGCGGCAGGCCAAGAATCGTGGCAATATAAAGCGCGGCCAAGAGTGAATAGTACGTGATCCGCGTCATGGCTTCCATGGAGCGGCCGCGAAAACAGGTTTGCCCCCATGCAATTAAAAGAAAAGGAATGACGATGGCGGGAATGCCGAGCAGGATTTTGATGAGCAAATAGGAAATATAAACGCCGGCCACGCCCATCGCGTTTTCCACTTTGAGAATTTGGAAGCCGCGCGGCTCGTCGGAGGGGTTGTAAGAAATCAAACTCGCGAGCACGAGCATTCCTAAAGTCATCAGCAGAATACCGAGAATTTCCTGCTGTTGTTGCGAGCTCATGCCGGCGCGCTTATTGGCCATGGGAAGTCACCGTGTTCCTTGGGGAAGAATATAGTTGTCTGTCTAGGTTTTGGGGCTTGCTACACTCGTTGCGGGTTGGTTTATGACTCCCCTCGAGCTGTCATTCTGGAAGAACCTTCCCTCGCGCTGGGAAGAAAACCAAGAACTAGGGAAGTTCCTTTTAGGATGACAGTTCAAAGAAGACATTCCAAATTGACTCTGAAGCAGCGCATCTCGTTGCTCATAGAGCACGATTCCTGCTTCTATAACCGTTGTAATAAAAGCCGTTCTCACATTGCGCCACCGGGCGATCTCTTCTTTTGTATAAACCACCAAATCAATCGGCACTTTCAGACGGCGCAGATGCTTGCGAAATTCACGGCCTCGTTTATATCGTGGAAGAGTCGAGTCTTTTACAATTAGCAAATCCAAATCGCTGTCGTCTCGCGGCGTGCCTCGAGCGTATGAGCCGAACAAAACGATCTTCTCCGGCTTGGCGTTCGCAACGATGCGATCGATGATTTCGGCGATCTTTTCACGTGAGATCATCAAAGCCACTCCTCAATGAGAGCGTGGTTTGTCATATATCACCCGTCCGTGTTGTGCAATCTCCCTATAAACCAAAAAGCGGTTGGCCTTTAACTGCTCGAAACGCTCCGGCGTTTCCACGATGACATCGACGGCAGCGTCGCTGTCATAGAGCAAGCGATAAATCTGTTTCGCCAGATCTCTGCGGTGCGGCACTCCGGCTTTGAGCACACACAGATCGAAATCACTTTGCTCTGAACAGTCGCCTCGCACGCGCGAGCCAAACAGAATGATGCGATCCGGATCGACGTTCGTTACAATACGGTTGGTGATTTCAGAGATTTGGTCTCGGGTGATCATCTCAATACGGCCTCTGATAAAACGGCGTCTTTACGATGCGCGCCGGAGAGACGCGGCCGCGAATGTCGATCATGATTTCGGCATCAATCGCGCTGTGCTCCGTCGCGACGTAACCCATGCCGATAGCTTTTTGCAGCGAGGGCGCGAACGTGCCGCTTGTCACGTGGCCGATGTTGTTGCCGTCTTTCAAAATCGCATAGCCGTGCCGTGCGATGTTTTTGCCGGGCAATTCAAAGCCGACGAGTTTGCGTTTCGGGCCAGCGGTTTTCATCTGTGCAATCGCAGCTTTGCCGATGAAGTCGCCTTTATCAACTTTCGTGATCCAACCCAAGCCGGCTTCAATCGGGTTTGTGGTTTGGTCGATGTCGTTGCCGTAGAGGCAAAACTTCACTTCCAAACGCAGCGTGTCGCGCGCGCCGAGGCCGATAGGTTCGAGCGCGAACTCCTTGCCCGCTTCCACAATCGCGTTCCACACTTGTACGGCATGCACCTCCGCCATCGCCACTTCGAAGCCGTCTTCGCCCGTATAGCCCGTGCGCGAAACGAGCACCGGCACGCCGGCAAGTTCCGTTTCAACGAACCAATAATATTTGATCGTCTTCAAATCAAACTTCGTGAGCTTTTGCAGAGTCGCTTGCGCGTTGCGGCCTTGCACGGCGAGCAAGCCGGTTTCATTGCTCACATCGACCATGCCCTCGTTCGCGTCTGCATGCTCCGCGAGCCACGCCCAATCTTTCGGCAAGTTGGCGGCGTTCACGACCATGAGATAACGATCGGCTTTGCGATAAACAATAATATCATCCACAATGCCGCCTTCGGGATAACACAGCGCGGAGTATTGCGCTTGCCCGATTTCCAACTTACTCACGTCATTGATGGTCATGCGTTGCAAAAACTCGCGCGCGCTTGGGCCGCGAAATTCAAACTCGCCCATGTGCGAGACATCGAAGATGCCGACGGCCTTGCGCACTTGCGTATGCTCGTCGATGATGCCGCGATATTGCACGGGCATGAGAAAGCCGCCGAACTCAACCATCTTCGCGCCGTGCGCGAGGTGGGCGTCGTATAAAGCGGTCTTTTGAACTACTGAAGAAGTTGTCACTGTGTTTGCCATGTTTTGATTTTTTCGAATCTGCTCTTACTCGTTGCGATCCGGTTGTTGGCGAATTTTCAGCCTGTTGTCTAGTTTCTTTTGCATGGCTGAACCACTGACAAAGGCTACAACGACTGCCACGAGGGAAACACCAAACAGCGACGCGCCGGCAAAATCATGGCCGTTGTAGATCAGAACTGCCGAAACGAATAGCGCCAGGGTGGTTGTTGCAAAACCGACAGCCAGCCCCCGAAACGATCTTTTGATTTCAGCTTCGACAGCAGCCGTCTCTAAACCTTGACGATGCGTGATCTGTTTTTCCACCATCGCAAATATCCGCTCCGCACCATTCGGTACGGCATCGTTATACTTTGCAAGTTGCTCGGGCGGAGGGAGAGGGCCTACATGAATTTGAGAGTGTGTTACTTGCAAGCGCGCTGTCGGAGTTTGAACTTCCGTCCGATCTGCTTTTGCGAGGTCGTGTTCTTCACTTTTCACCGTTTTCTCTCCCATCGTCTTGCATGACTGCGCGAAACGCATTGCCAACCGCTTCCCAGTCACTTTGCAGGGCAAGACAATCGGATATCTCCGGCGAGGATAAATCATAAAATTGGTGGAAACGATCCAACGTCGCACCCAAATCAAGGAAGCTTACAAAACCAAGAAGGAACGACGGTCTGTTATGCAAAAAACGTGAATCCCGCTCTTTAGAATTTTTCATGGTCTTCTCACCTTCATGCTAATTCACAACTTTTCAATTGCCTGTTTCATCCTCCGCAATCCTTCGCGAATATTTTCCACCGAAGTCGCGTAGCTCAAGCGAATGTAGCCGTCGCCGTGTTTGCCGAAGGCGGTGCCGGAGAGCACGGCCACGCCGGCTTCATTGAGCAAATGATCCGACAATTGCCGCGAAGTGAGCGGCAGCTTCTTCACATTGGCGAAACAATAAAATGCGCCGCCTGGCGTAATGCAACTCACGCCTTTGATGTCATTCAATCCCGCAACCATAATATCGCGGCGGCGGCGAAACTCGGCGATGAATTCATTCACTTCCGTGCGCGGGCCGGTGAGGGCGGCGAGGCCGGCGTCTTGCACAAAGGTGGCCGTGCAACTATTGCTGTTGATCATCAAGCGCTCGACATGTTTGGCAAGCGGCTCGGGCATGACGCCATAACCCAAACGCCAGCCGGTCATCGCATAGGTCTTCGAGAAACCATCGAGCAGAATCGTGCGTTCGAGCATGCCCGGCTCGGACATGATGCTCGCGTGCTCGCCTTCATAAAGAATGTCTTTATAAATTTCATCGCTCAACACGAGCAAGTCGCGGCGGCGCGCAATGTCGGCAATGGCTTTCACGTCGTCGCGCGTGAGAATGCCGCCCGTGGGATTTTGCGGCGAGTTGATCACGAGCAAGCGCGTGCGCGGTGTGATCAAACTCTCCAAATCTTCCATGCTGCAACGAAAGGCTTTTTCTTCTTGCAACGGCAAAGCTACGGCCTGCGCGCCGGAAAATTCAATCACGGATTCATAAATTGGAAAACCCGGATTCGGATAAATGACTTCGTCTTGCGGATCAATTAACGCGAGCAGCGCATAGAACATAATCGGCTTCGCGCCGGGCGTGACCACGACATTCTCCGGCTTGACCGCAACGCCGCGCGTGCGTTGCACGTCTTCGGCAATGGCGCGCCGCAATTCCATGATACCCGAAGCGGGCGTGTAATGCGTGCGCCCATGCTGCAGCGCATACACGGCTTTGTCGATAATAAAACGCGGCGTGTCAAAATCCGGCTCGCCGATTTCGAGATGAACGATGTTCTTGCCTTGAGCTTCCAAACTCCGCGCTTTGGCGAGCACTTCGAACGCGGTCTCGGTGCCCAAGCGCGCCATGCGTTGCGCGAATTTCATAGGCTCTCACGGTTGCAGGTCATTTGCGAAAATCATTGATCGTAATAAAAACCATCAACGCCAACAACAACGCCATTGCGATTTGATGCATCACGACGCGCACTTTCACTGAAAGCGGGCGGCGCATAACGGCTTCCAATCCTAAAAACACCAAATGCCCGCCATCGAGCACGGGAATGGGCAGCAGATTGAGCAAGCCGAGTTGCAAGCTGATGAGCGACATAAAGCGCAAGAGTTCTAGAAACCCCTGTTGCGCAAAGTCTCCGGCCAGTTTCATAATCTGCACCGGCCCGGCTAATTCGTTTTTGATCGAGCCTTGCCCGCTCAATAATCGCCCGATGGTTTTCCCGATCTCGCGCGTGAGCGCCACGGCATACATACCGCTCGTGCTCACCGCTTCCCCCAAACTCACGGGGCGCGTCACCGTCCGCGGGCGAATACCAATTAAGCCGACCTTTTTATCCGGGTCGAGCACCGGCGTGATCATCGCTTCCATGCGAGTGCCGGCGCGCTCCCATACAATCGCCACGTTTGAATCTGGAAAGCTGTTAATGGCATTGGTCAACTCATCCCACGTTTTGATTTCCTGGCTCGCGATACTCAAAATGCGGTCGCCCGATTGCAAGCCGAGAATTTGCGCCGGCATTTTTTCAATCACAGCCTCAACGACCGGAACGGCTTCGGGAAAACCTTCTTTATAAATGAGGCCGCTAAACAACGCCAACGCAAGCACGAGATTCATAAACGGCCCGGCGCCGATCACGATCGCGCGTTTCCAAATCGGCTTGGAGGAAAACTCATCGGGCTTGCCTTCGATTTTCTCGTCAAAGGATTCGTCGATCATGCCCGCCATTTTCACGTAGCCGCCGAGCGGGATCCATGAGATGCAATAATCCGTGTCGCCGATTTTTTTGCCGAACATGCGCGGAGGGAAACCGAGCGAGAAACGCTCGACGCGAATGCCCGCCCATTTGGCCGCCAAGAAGTGGCCGAGTTCGTGAATGAAAACCAAAATGCCGAGCACAAAAATGAACGGCAGCAACTTGCCGGTGATGAACGCCAAAATTTCTGTGATGCCCATAACTTCCTCTTTGAAATAAAAGCTTGAAAGATTTGTGCGTCGCGCTCCGGCCGCGCACTTTGAACTATGATCGACCTTTGCCGAAAGCTTCAACCGTCCGGCGATTTGTGTGTGCGTTACCGGCTTATATCATGAATCGTAACAAAGACCATCAACGCCAGCAAGAGCGCCATCGCAATTTGATGCAAGACAATGCGCACTTTTACTGCGAGCGGCCGGCGCATGATCGACTCCAATCCTAAAAACAGCAAGTGCCCGCCGTCGAGCACAGGTATCGGCAGCAAATTGAAAATGCCGAGATTGAGGCTCAACACCGCTATGATTAAAATGACGCTCTCAAACCCGTTTTGCGCCGCGGTGCCGACGATAGCGAAAATCCCCACAGGTCCAACGATGGCACTGCCGAAAGAATCTTCGCTGCGCACCAGTCCCGAGAGGAGCGCGCCCATTTCGACGATTTCGCGCCACGTCGTGCGCAGGCCGAAATGCAAAGCTTCGCTTAGAGGCAGCGCGAGCCTCGTTTGAGCGCTCGGACCCATCTTGATGCCGATTACGCCCACACCGCTTTCGCGACGCGGCGTCACTTCCGCGCTCATACGTTGGCCCGCGCGCTCCCAAACAATGAGCAGAGGTATTTCAGCGTGGGTTTGAATGAACGCCGTCACCTCCTGCAAATTTTTCACGTCCTGCGCGTCTATGCGAACGATGCGATCACCTGCTTGCAAGTTGATTGCCGCGGCGGGAGAATCATGCGCCACACTCTTCACCACGGGAAGCGCTTCGGGCACGCCCCAAAAGAAGGCAAAGCTCGCGAATAACAAAACGGCCAGCGCGAGATTCATCAGCGGCCCAGCGGCAATCACAAGCGCGCGTTTCCAAATCGGCTTGGAAGAAAACTCGTCGGGCTTGCCTTCGACTTTTTGATCGAACGATTCATCCAGCATGCCGGCCATCTTCACATAGCCGCCGAGCGGAATCCACGAGATGCAATAATCCGTGTCGCCGATTTTTTTGCCGAACATGCGCGGCGGGAAACCGAGCGAGAAACGCTCGACGCGAATGCCGGCCCATTTCGCGGCGAGAAAATGACCGAGTTCGTGAATGAAAACCAAAATGCCGAGCACGAAGATGAACGGCAGCAGCTTGTCGGTGATGAACGCCAAAATTTCTGTGATGCCCATAACTTCCTCGATGAGGTTAAAACTAAATATATGCGCGGCGCTCCGGCAGCGCGATGATCTCACAAGCAAACGATAGGCGTTTAATAGTTTTGCCGACAATCGTTTTGCTTAACATTTTTTCAATTCAAGTATTGCCGCACAAACGCGCGCGACCATTGATCCGCGGCGAGCACGGCCTCGAAATCGCGCGCATGCCCGTTGTGATGCTGCTCCAACGCTTCGGAGATGATTTGTGGAATCTGCACGAAGCGTACGCGCTCGTTGAGAAAAGCGCCGACCACTTCTTCATTCGCCGCGTTGAGCACTGCGGGCGCGGTGCCGCCGGCGGACAAAGCTTGCAGCGCGAGCTTGAGGCAAATAAATTTTTCCAAATCCGGCTCGTGAAAAGTAAGCGTGTGCCAGCGCGCGAAATCCAAACGTGGAAACGTATTTGGCAAACGATCCGGATATGTGAGCGCGTATTGAATCGGCAAACGCATGTCCGGCAAGCCAAGCTGCGCTTTGATCGAGCCGTCCACGAACTCCACCATCGAATGAATGATGGACTGTGGATGAATCAACACGGAAATTTTTTCAAGCGGGAGCGCGAAAAGCCAATGCGCCTCGATGACTTCGAGACCTTTGTTCATGAGCGTCGCGGAGTCGATGGTGATCTTTTTGCCCATGCTCCAATTCGGATGTTTGAGCGCATCGGCCACCGTGATTCGGTCGAAAGACTCGTACGGCCATTCGCGAAACGGGCCGCCCGAGGCCGTGATAATCACGCGTTCGATGCGTTCCATCCGCTCGCCGCAGAGACATTGCCACAGCGCGCTGTGCTCGCTGTCAATTGGAATGAGCTTCGCGTCACTGCGCTTGGCGGTTTGCGTGACCAACTCCCCCGCGACCACCAACGTTTCTTTGTTTGCAAGCGCGAGCGTGATGCCGTTTTCGAGCACGCGCAGCGTGGCGGGCAAGCCTGCGGATCCAACAATGGCATTGACGACAATGTCAACGTCATCGCGCTGCGCCAACTCCAACACGCCTTCCGCGCCGAACAACAGCTCAACACCGAGCGCTGCAAACTTGCGTTGCCACTCGGCTTTTACACCGTTCAAACTTTGCGCAGGCTGCACAATGGCCGCAGCGCGTGGACGGAAGCGCTGTGCTTGTTGCCAAAGCAAATCGAGATTGCTGTGGCTCGCGAGGTATGCGACTTGAAACTCTTCGCGTTGCGCTTCGACCACTTGCAAGCAATTCGTGCCGATGGAGCCGGTGGAGCCGAGTATGCCTAATCGTTTCATGGCGCTGTTCTGCATTCATCAAAGCATGGCAAATTTTAAATTGCACTTTTTCAATTTAAAATTTGCCATGGTCTTCCACACCTCAAACAATTATCTCACGCTCAACGAGGCGCCAATCGTGAAGCTCGTCAATTCGCCGAAATTCAAATCGCCGTTGATATTGAGCAAGGGCAACGGCGAGAGCGTGAAGCCGACCGTGCCTTGCGGATAATCGACGTCGTACTTTTCCTTGAATAAGTCGGGCGGCAAAGGAATTTTTTCCAACTTCAGCTTGAGTGTCGTGCGATCAAATCCGCCGCCGCCATAGAGTGTAATGAAAGCGAATTTTTTGCTGAGATAAGCTTTGACGCTCAACGTCGAGACCGAGCCGAAGTCAAACTCTTCCGGCACGATTATGGTTTGATAGCCGACCATAATCGTGAGATCGGGCGCCGCGAGATTGCCGCGTAAGACGCCGTACTTCAAACCGCCGCCGAGCAACGTGACGTTGCCGCCGGGATCGCCGCCCGTAGGCAATGTGAAGAAACGGCCATAGACTTCAAAGTTCGCGGGCAAGCCGATGTTGCCGTGCAAAAAGGCAAAGGGCACGAAGCTCACGGTGCTATCGAAAGGATTTGTCACGCCCGGGATAATATCTTTAAACTCCTCGGGAACCGGCGTGCCGACAAAACTCGCGCGCACGTCGATGCCGCCGACTTTATGCAGCGCGGCGGTATTGACAAAGCCGGAGCCGGCGAGCGAGCTGTACAATTGCAGAAGAATTTCAACTTGCCGATCTAAATTGCTTTGAAACTCTTGTGGCCGATTAACGACGGTGGGATCCTGTTTGACCTGTTGGCTTACCCAATCGTAGTCTTGCGCGTGCGCGCCCATCGCAGTCAGCATCAGCACGAGCGTTGCGGCGACCATACTCAGCTTACGCATAGCTTACCTCCAGAGTGTTAGTTTGTAATACGCGAAAACGTGTTCTTTCCATTTCAGCCCAATCCACTTCCGCAGGCAAAACCTCGTCATCTTGCAAGACAATTTCAAGCTTTTCTTCAAAGCCGCGCTGGAGGGCGTTTTGCATTTCTTCGAACGTAACTTTTCGTTTGCAAATGTGCGCGAGCGTGGCCGTGTGCTCTTGCAAGCGCGCGCGTTCAACTGCGATACTCTCCTTTGCGCCCGCGAGAAAATCAATCAAGCGCTCGTGACCGCCATCCAAAAGAATCGAGCCGTGTTGCAACACACCTTCGCGAAAACGCCGTTGCGCGCTGCCGATGACTTTCTTGCCGTGCGCGAGAATTTCGTTGCGCGCCGCGCTCGCAAAGCACGAAAGCCGCAACGGCTTGCCTTCGTGATAAAGCCTTTCGCCGGGAGCGAATTGCGCGTCCACGCCGATCATTTGCAAGCTCCGGGCGAGCGCTTCGCTCATGCGGCGATAAAAATCGAGCGGCAACATTTCATACCACGGATGCGTGCGCGGAATCACGACGCTATAGGTCAACTCCTCCGCGTGCAAGATCGCGCGGCCCGCAGTCGGCCGGCGCGCCACGTCGATACCGGCTAAACGGCAAGCTTCGAGATTGAGCTCTTCTTCTTTTTGATGAAAGCCGAGCGAGATACAATGCGGCCGCCAGCGAAACACGCGCAGCGTCGGCAACTCACAAAAGCCGCCGCGCACGAGGGCGGCATCGAGCGCCATGTTATAATCTCCGGCATGAAAGCCGGTGTCGAGGAAGCGCCAGTGCATGGTTCTGTTCTGTTGGTTCAAGCCGCAAGCGGGATATACAAAGAAGGCGGTTCTTGCTCAACCAAAGAAGCTCGACTCGACTTTAGGCGCGCAAATACGATCGGTTTGCCGCCCTTGCCAAAGGTCTCAAGCAACTCTATGTTGTACCGACTTATTTCGGGATCATCCTCGGGCAAGGTCACTAGCACGAAATCATCTGGAAGAGAATCGAGCACGTGCGGCTGCTCAAGTAGATATTGCATCACTTGGCCTGTTAATGCCAGGTTTCGCTCCACCGCATCTTTGGGGGCCTTCATTTTGTTTTTAGCCATAATTCATACCTCCTGCGATAACTTTTCCAGTTCGATATAAAATCTTGAATCGCGAACGTCAACGCTTGCTTGTAATTTTGTATTGGCAATTCCGTTTTCACTGTGGGCTTGTATGGGTGAAGACGATCACAATGAGCAAATCCGTGCGCAGTGTCATAGCGCATAATCGGTCGCCACGCACCTTCGATATTGCACTCCAACTGGACGACAAACTCCAACACTCTGCCATGCTCCCGACTGAATTCTATTCGAGCGACATTGTCGGGATCAAGTGGGCGCAAAAAATGAACGGTTCTCATCTTCGTTGCTCCCTGCTTTTACTCACACCACAATCCCTCTCTCGCTCTGCGCAATGAACGCCAACACGTTCTCCACTTCGGGCGTCAACTCACCCTGCGCACGGATGCGCTCCACAGCTTGCGTCACGTTCAACTTCGAATAGTATAAAATTTTATACGCGCGTTTCAATGCCAGCAAAGCCTCCGCGGAAAAGCCGCGACGACGAAGCCCGACGGAATTTAACCCGGCAAACACCAAAGGATCGCCCATCGTGCGAATGTAGGGCGGCACGTCTTTCGTCACGCGATAGCCGCCGCCCACGAAACAATGCTGCCCGATGCGCGTGAATTGATGCACCGGCACCATGCCGCCGAGGCTCGCCCAATCTTCAATCGTCACATGCCCGGCGAGATTCACCGCGTTCGCGAGAATGCAGCGATTGCCCACCACGCAGTCGTGCGCCACGTGCGCATAGGCCATGAGCAAACAATCGCTGCCCACAATCGTCTTGCCGCCCTCATGCGTGCCGCGATTGAGCGTCGCAAATTCACGAATCGTGGTGCGATCGCCCACTTCGAGCGTCGTCGCTTCACCTTTGAATTTCAAATCCTGTGGAAACGTGCCCAACACTGCGCCGGTTGAGATACGGCACTCCTCGCCCAAACGCGTGCCCGAAGCCAAATGCACGTGCGGGCCAATCACACAACCTTTGCCGACGCGCACATTGGCCTCGACAATTGTATACGGGCCAATGGTAACTTCGTCAGCGAGTTCCGCCTTCGGATCAATGATGGCAGTCGAATGGAGGTTTTTCACGTGGCGAAATCCGTTTCAAATACGATTCACGACCGCGGCGGAAAGCTCGGCTTCGCACGCGAGATCGTTGCCCACGTAAGCCTTGCCCGCCATGCGACACATCGTTTGCCTCAGCTTGATCATTTCCACTTCAAAACGCAATTGATCCCCGGGCCGCACCGGCTTGCGGAATTTTACTTTATCCAGACCGGTGAAATAAACCAGCTTGTCTTCCGGACGATCTTGCGTGTTCAACAACAGCACGCCGCCCACCTGCGCCATCGCTTCGAGAATGAGCACGCCCGGCATAATGGGATGATCGGGAAAATGGCCTTGAAAGAACGGCTCGTTGATCGTGACGTTCTTGAGGCCCACCACGCGCTCGCGCGGCTCCAATTCCAAAATGCGATCCACGAGCAAGAACGGATAACGATGCGGCAGGATGCGCAAGATCGCTTGCGCATCGAACACATAATCGCCCGTCATCTTGCCTTGATACTTCGTGGTGATTTGAATCTTCTCGTACTCTTTGCGAATCTTCTTCACCAATTCGACATTCGCCGCATGGCCCGAACGCGCGGCTTGAATGTGCGCCTTCAGCGGTACGCCCAGCAACGCCAGATCGCCGAGCAGATCGAGCGCTTTGTGGCGCACCGGCTCGTTCTTAAACCGCAGCGGCGTGCTCGTCAAATAGCCGTTCATCTCAAACTTCACATCCGTGGTCACGCTCAACATTTCTTTCAACCGGCCGATCTCGCTCTTATCCACCTCGCGGTCGATAATGACAATCGCATTATCGAGATTGCCGCCTTTGATCAATCCGTTTTTATAAAGCGCTTCGACTTCCGAAAGAAAACAGAACGTGCGCGCCGGCGCGAACTCGCTCTCAAACTCGTCCTTCATCGAATACATCGCGGTGTATTGCGTGCCGAGCGCCGGATTTTTATAGTCGATCAAAAACGTGATGCGAAACTCATCCGAAGGAAACACCACGATGTCCACGCCGCGCTTGTCTTCCGAATACACAATCGTCTTGTCGATCACGAGGTAATCGCGCGGCGAATCTTGCGCCACGATGCCCGCTTCTTTCAACGCAAGCACAAACGGAATCGCGCTGCCGTCAATCACCGGCGGCTCGTTGTTATCCAACTCGACGATGACGTTGTCAATGCTCAACCCCGCGATCGCGGCCATTACGTGCTCGACCGTATGCACCACCACCGGACCTTTACCGATCGTCGTGCCGCGCGAGATGTCGATCACGTTTTCGATGTCGGCTTTGAGCTGCGGGCTGCCCTCCAAATCCGCGCGCCGAAAATAAATGCCCGTGTTCGGCGGCGCCGGATGAAACGTCATGTTCGACTTATTCCCGGTGTGCAGCCCCACACCGGAGATCGTTACCGGCTTGCCAATCGTTTGCTGATTTTCCAGCATTGCTCCTCCGTGAGGATTTGACTTCTAGCTCCTCGTTCCAAATTCTGTTTGGGAACGAGAGGAATGCGCTCAGTGATGCGCTCGTAGTGACACCTTCAGGCGTTTGCTGCCTCTTATCTACTCATTCCCAAACTGCGTTTGCGAACGATTAAACTGATCACTCCCGACTATTTTTTTGTTGGGCCTGTGCTCGAGCAACGTGTCTTCTTCGCTTGTTCCTCTGACCGACTCTCTTCGCGCTAGCT